>SFFP01000131.1 GCA_004556875.1 Ruminococcus flavefaciens | reverse complement strand
AGCATAAGTGAGGGCGATATGCTCTATTATGTAAAGGGTTCGCTGATAAAGGGTGAATATAAGAATGTGGCAGCAGGTTCGAGTGTTGCCAAAAACAAAGATGCTAATGATATTTATGATACTTATTACAATAAAACCTATGGTGACAATACTAATGTTGAAGAACACGCAGTACCTTCCTATTGGCAGGCTACGATAAACTCGGCAGAAGCTAACAAGCAGTTTTGCAAGCATTTTATCCTTGAAGTTACATGGGTCAGAGCGGTGCAGGATACTCAGACTGCTAAAGAAACAGATCTTGTGTATCTCTCGGTGGAGCGCACAAACTGACATAACGCGGGCAGGAAAGGAGGCGGTCTGAATGAAAGATAAAATAATGATGTTTATAAAGAAATACTGGCTGCCTTTGTGGATCGCTATAGCTGCGATATTTTCCTGTGCATTGTTTGCAGCAGCTGAATATGTGGCATCGACCAATACGATGAAGAGGGTAGTTGTGTCAACATCTGATCAGGGTAAGATGTTTTCGTCTAATGTTCTGGTGGAAAATGGCAATACATCTTATGTGTCAAAATCCTTTTCGCAGCATGAGGAAGATGAGCAAACTCACACAACAGAACCTTATGATGTTGATGTATACCTGTGGAATTACAGCCTTAGCAATCTGTCGAAGTGGTATCCGACAAATATCGACTATAAGGTGACTTTCACACTGACAGATCTGGGCGGTGAACCCCTGTCCGCCGATACTGTCGGCTCAAGAAGGGTGGAGGTCATAAAAGGCAGCAGAACTTTGGGCACTTTGACCGGTTCGGACAGTTCGCTCACAACCCAAAAACAAACGCTGGTACACGACTCTGCACAGTCGGCAGAAGACCATTATATCCTACGGTTTTCGGGCAACTGGGATCTTGATAATGACACCGAGATATGTGTGCAGATGGTCGCATCTCCTGATAATGGCGGAGATAAAACGAAGTATAAAGACCTGACCTCATTGGGAGCAGTCATCGGTCTGAGAAAAAACAACATAGTAGAAACATCGGGCTGGCAGGCGTATCTTGCCGAGGCTTCAGAAGGGGTGTCTTTTGATAGCTGTGATGGATATAATCTGACCGTTACAGGTTCGGGCAAGGCTAAGATCACTATCAAATGGGATGCGAATAAGCTCGCCTGCAACAGGAATTTCTATAATAACACAATTTATTCCTTTGGCTCAGGTGAGATAGAATACACCAATGGTACGGCACAGATCGTTATCAATGCCGACACGGGCAGTACTACGAACGATTACAGAAACAGATATGATATCCAGTTCTACAAAAAAGGAACGGAGCCTTCCGACTGGAACTTTTTTAAAAATGACGGAAGTGAACTTGGCGGGAGCATATGGCTCTCCGTAAAGGTGGAGGAACATTAGATCTTTTAAATGAATTATCATAGTATAAATTATGATGACAGGAGATGAAGCATATGAGATCAATAAGCACTAAGAAAAAGAAAATTATCCGCCGCAGTGTAAGCCTTGTGGTGGCTCTTGGTATGCTTCTGAATGAAACATATATCTGGAGCATTTTAGATACTATTCCGTTTATGAATACAAATGATAAAAAGTCTCAGATCACAGCCTATGCTGCTGAGGAAACGGGAACTGATCCTGTTTATAGGCATGATGATGCTACCGGAGAGATCAGAGTGGCGTTGGCGGATTTTGTTGAGTATTCGGCAGCTTGTCAGGTGTATTCGACATACCATCAATATGATAAAGTAAAGCTTTATTCAATAGACGGTTCTGATGTATTTGAAAGCGGATTTTCAGGTCTTGGAACAGAAAGCAAGCCTTTTGGCGGTTCGATAGAAATAGAATCGAACACATATTTAACGCTGAATCTTGATGCACCGCTTTTTAATTATGTTTACGATTCCGTTACTATTAACAATGGAAATGCCCTGCATCTTTCAAGATACTATGGAGTAGAATCGGGAGCAGACAAGACAACTCCGATCGTAGCGAAATGTGTGTATAATGATTCTTCAGCTGATGCTGCAACATGGAATATAGATCTGACTACCCCCTCGGACAGCACCGAACATTATCTGTCGCAGTTCGGCGGATTTATCGGCACAATGGACGATGAGTATGGCGCACCAAATCTCACATTGAACGTTACGATGGATACTGCTTCCATGACGAAAGATGATGTGACCAAGACTGACGAAGGTGCTGTTGCTGTCATCGGCAGCGGTGATCTCGGTCTTGCCTGCGGTCATATGGATGAGGGGGCAGTGCTGACATTTACATATACTGCCAACAGAGCGGTTTCGGGCATTTCCACCGACGGCGGAGATGTCGGCGGTCTTGTGGGCGAAATGGAGAATGGCGCTGTATTTAATCTATATAATGAAAGCGCCGTAACGAGCGGAATTGATATAACCACTACGGCAGGAGGCAGCTACGCAGGCGGTCTTGTGGGCAAGAATGTCGGCGGAACGGTAAATGTGTATAATACTTCTTCCAAGGCGGCAATATATCCTGTTTCTCAGCACATGACAGGTACAAGTGGTGCGGGCGGTGTGTATGGCTATTATTCTCCTGCCTCCGCTCTTATAGGCGATGACACGTTTGATACAAGCAAATATTCCATCAACTGCCAGGTGAACGGAACAGGTCACACAGGTGGTCTTTTCGGTGTGCTTGATGTTGCAAATGATGTGACAATATCAGGTGATTCGACTGTTACAAGCAGCCACGCTTCAGGTGACTGCACGGCATACGGCGGACTTATCGGACGGTATAAGGCTTATGATGTTAACCAAAATCTCTCCATTGATTCTGTTACAGCGGCTTCTGCTAAAAACAGTGGAGCAACATATTATGGCGGCGGTATCGGTGAGATTGAGAAAACTGCTCCGACCTATGTCGAGTTCAATAGCTTTACAGCAACCACATCAAATGCAGGTTCGCTCACCTTTGGCGGACTGGTGGCTAATGCTGACAATGCGTTTGTAAAAGCAAATGGTGTTTCCGTGACGGCAAACGGCTATAAAGGCGGCGGACTTGTCGGCACTCTGGCTAACGGCGTGTTGCAGATAAGCGGAACGAACACGATAACAGGTTCATCTGCCGAACCGGGTAACGGGGAAGAGCATAGAGTCGGAAAGATCGTCGGATACCGTGATAACGGTCTTGTTTTCATGGACGCAGGGGCAAGCTGTACCTGCGGAGCAGCAAATGTTGACGATGTAGGTTCGTGGGGCGGAGTTATCAAGCTGGGCGGCTTTGCAACACCCACAAATGTGTTGTCTGTAAGCGATCGTGCTGTAATGATCGGTACAAACGACTACGGCTTTACTTCTATTGCAAATAACGAGCAGTTTGCTGTTACTGCCCTGCGTTTTCAGATAGACGGATCAGAAAGTGCAAACGGAAATCAGTTTGTGACCTATGCAAATGACACAAAGGATCCTTCATCTATCGCTTCCGAGAATATAAATCTGACAGGAACGGTTACTCTTACAGGCACAGGTGTTTACGGTCTGACAAGAGATAATGATATAACCTCCGACGGCTCAATGGCAAAGTGCGTTTACAGTGGTACTTTCGGAAATGCATCTGCTGCGCAGACGATCACTTATGATACGGGTACGATCTATCGCCATAAGTATAACGGACTTTTCGCAAAGCTGGACGGCGGTACTGTTCAGAATGTGACCTTTGACGGTACTATCAGCGTGAATGCGAAAACAGATATGTATGTCGGAACAGCGGCGGCACGAGCTACAGGTAATTTTTCTGTAAGCAACATGATCGTCAGCACTGCTATGCCATACAGCGGTGGAAGTACTCTGTACATAGGCGGTATCCTTGGTGAGGCAGACGGCAGTATCGGTATGATTGATGTTTCAAACTGCACAGTCAATGCTAATATAACTGGCGGCAACTCAAATGCTGTTATCGGCGGTGTGATCGGACAGATAAGTCACAACCTCGATGAAACGAGAGCGTGGAGATTTAATACAGTAAATGTCAGTGGAAAGATCGGCAATACTGCTTCGGGAAAGCATGGCGGTCTTGTGGGTGTCATCACAGGTAACTATAACGGCAATACCGATAACAGAGTTCTTACCCTTAACGGTGTGAGTGTAAACGGTCTGGAGGTATCAGGAAGCGGCACGGAAATGGGCGGACTGCTTGGCTACACATGGCTGAAAACAGATGTCAATGTCACTTCTGTAACGATTCAGAATAATTCGGGCAAGAAGTCAACTGTTTCCAATTCCGCTTCGGGCGGTATCGGAGGCATGGTTTACCGTGCAACAGGTAAATGGACTGTGACTTCACTTGATATCAAGGATATTAAAATTACCGGAACAGGCTCTATCGGCATGATCGTCAATAAGGGCATTTCCCGTGATGACGGCAATTTATACTCTGCCGGCAACAGATCGGCGATATATCTCTGCCTGCCTTCGGGATATACTTATAATATTACTTCGGCAACTTTGCCGTCAGTGTCGGTATTTGATGAGCTTTGCGCTTATACCGCGCCTGATGCTGACAGCGTTCTGAGAAACGGTAATGGCGTTATCTCGATCAACACCACGTTCAAGACGGACGGCTCAACAGCAAGCGGAAGCTATCACGCACGGACAGCTAAGGGGGCTTCTGCAAACCCGAATTCGAGATACTATTATAACCTTGATACTCTCGATAGTACTGCACCTGCACAGCTTATGAGCTGGGGCTTGAATCAGTATGCTTGTGCGAACATAAAGAAGAATTTCGCCGATCCTTTTGGAGCTACTATTGCAAATCAGGAATACGATATGAACGACTACAGCTGGTATCCTGTCGATCTTGACAAGAATATCACTGTAAACGGTACTTTCAAGTTCTACAGTCATGAGTTTGAACTTAGTGAAGATGCAAAAAAATCAGCGGAAACAAATAATTCTTATGACCGAACAAATCTTGAAAAGAATCAGCACTATACAATGCACTGCGGTCTGTTCCGCAATGTTTCAAACGGAAAGACCCTGACAGTCGGTACGCCCGTTTTTCAGGGCGATGTAGGTCTGCTTGAAGGCGGTTCGGGTGTGATGGTGTGTGGCATAGTACAGGGCGGTTCTCCTACATCAAAAGCAGCCGCAAAGGTCACAGGTTCTGTATCGCTGGACGGCGTTTATGTTTATGGTGCAGGTGGAACAATTCCAAATTATGCTCCTCTGCTCATAAATAAAGTCGGCAACTATGCAGATATGACAATTTCGAATGTCAGTTCGACCAACAAATATCAAACGAGTGCAGCTGTTCCATATATATCAGGTGACGGAACTTATCCCAAAGCAGCAAGCAGTCTTATCGGTGATGTGGGATTGTCTGATGCTCCTACAGGCATAAACATTTCTTTCGGCAACATAAGGCTTGACGGCAGAACGGCTGATGTCACTGACAGCACATTTAACGCAGAGCTTGATTCGGCTTATGGAACACAGCGCACGCTTTTTACTCGTTCCACATTGCTCAATCAGTTCAAATATTCTTCCGGTTCAACAGGTAAGTATGACTATAAATTGGATCAGGACTGGAACAACGGACATCACTACTCTGAGGACAGTTCACATAATAAAACGTATATTGGTGTAACATACGGTAAAGAGGTCGGTTACACTGATGCAGATACAAGTACGGAATACTACGGAAAAGAACA
>SFFP01000004.1 GCA_004556875.1 Ruminococcus flavefaciens | reverse complement strand
ATGATTTTAATATGATTTCATACTAAAAATGCAAATAAACGGCGTTTAGTGCAAAAGCCTTGACTTTTGGGAAATCATAAATATAATATTACTTAGGCGCCACCCCGAAGGTGCCCGCACAATCATTTTATCAGGAGGTATTTCATAAATGAAGTTTTCTTGTGACACTGTCAAAGCAAAAATAATGAAAACTATCGTTACAAAATCAATTAAGGCTGCAGAGCAGAATGCTAACTCAGCTTGTCTGGTCTGGTGTAATCAGCCTGCTCCCCCAAAAGATCTCAAAAAGTTCAGAAAATTCTAAACGGTATTATACATAAACCAGCTATCCTATTCAATTTCTCATTATTCACTTAAAATATCTATCTAATATCATACCACAAGAAGCGTATTCCGTTATCTGGTACGCCGAGCACTATACGTCTTACCAATACTCAGTCACAGTAACGTCTTACAAACATCGCTTTAAGAGTTTTAACATTATCGCCGTAAAAGATACATTATATGATCCTTGACAGGTCGCGAATGATTGTGCAGTCACTTTCGGGCGGCGAACCTAAAAAATTAGGGCATTGGTAGAAATAAATTTCGTGACTGCATCTTTATGATGCCTGCACTATTAATCACACCAACAGCTTTTATAATACATCATATCCCCTAACGGAAATTGTCATCTGCCGAGATGATCGGCAGATACGCTCTTTCCGCAAATACTATCGCATGTGATGATCATTAGTATGTCATCTCACTCGGAACAAACAGTGAAACCCTCATTACGCTTTCAGATCTCTCTAAAAACCATCTCTATAAATAAAAAACCGTTGAAAGTACAATAGCAAATCAGAATTTCCATTCATTTGCTTGTTTCGAAGTAAATCATACAGTGATTTTTCATATAGGAAGCTCCGCTTCAGCTTCCAATAATTGAGTCTGTTTCTGCTCTGAGGAACGGACTCTTTTATTTTATCTGTGTATGTTATCGGTTTCACGCTACAAACACTATATTTTCACCATTTGCACACATTTATAACTTGACAATTTAATATGCAAATGATAAAATTTTATCTGTTTAGTACTGTATCTGAGGCTCAGAGCTTTGCGCTTTTTTCAGCGATATCCAGTATGCGCACCTTTGCGCCCAAGGTCAGTTTTATTTTTTATTCAAATATTGGGGAGGAACATATGAAACATTATCTCGAATCCATTGAGTCTGTATTCAAAGAAGTGGACAGCTCCGCTTCGGGTCTTACCGCAGAAGAAGCGGCTAAGCGCCTTAAAACTACAGGTCAGAACAAGCTTGACGAACCGCCTAAGCCTACGCTTCTTGCAAGGTTTATAGAGCAGTTCAAGAACCCGATGATAATCGTTCTTATCGCAGCCGCTGTTATTTCGGCTATAACAGGCATCATCTCTGAGGGCAAGCTTGAGGCAGACGTTTTCATAATCCTGTTCGTCGTTATCGCTAATGCGGTACTGGGTGTATATCAGGAAAATAAAGCGGAGTCAGCTATTGAAGCTCTTCAGGCTATGAGTGCCGCACAGAGCAAGGTATTCCGTTCGGGCGAGCTTATTGTTATACCAAGCTCAGACCTTGTTCCCGGCGATGTCATAACTCTCGAAGCAGGCGACAATGTCCCTGCTGACTGCCGTATAATCGAAGCCGCAGCTCTTAAAGCTGAGGAATCCGCCCTTACAGGTGAGAGCGTACCTTCCGAAAAGGAAAGTGATGTACTTACAGGTGAGGAAGTTCCTCTCGGCGACAGAAAGAATATGCTCTACATGGGAAGCAGTATCGCTTACGGCCGTGCAGAAGCTGTCGTAGTCGCTACAGGTATGAAGACCGAAATGGGTAAGATAGCAGGCGCTATCGCAGAGGCTGATGACGATGAGACTCCTCTCCAGAAAAGCCTCGACCAGCTCAGTAAGATACTCTCTATCGCTGTACTTGTTATATGCGTTATAATCCTCGGTCTTAATATCGTTCAGATGCTTGTCAAGAACGGCACTATCTCTCTTCCGGGCTTCTTAGAGTCATTCATGATAGCTGTCAGCCTCGCTGTTGCCGCTATCCCTGAAGGACTTGCCGCAGTTGTTACAGTCGTTCTTTCTATAGGCGTTACAAATATGTCTAAGCGCGGTGCTATCATTCGCCGTCTTACAGCTGTTGAAGCCCTCGGCTGTGCACAGGTCATATGCTCCGATAAGACTGGTACTCTCACACAGAACAAGATGACTGTAGTTCATGAGAATACAGACGATAAGGAGCTCCTTGCAAGAGCTATGGCTCTCTGCTGTGATGCTAAGCTCAATTCCGACGATTCAGTTACAGGTGAGCCTACAGAAGCCGCTCTCGTTGCCTATGCACACAAGTGCGGGCTTAAAAAGTATGAACTTGAAGCTGCAACACCTCGTGTTGCCGAAGCTCCTTTTGACTCACTCAGAAAGATGATGTCTACTGTCCACAAGACAGAAAACGGTTATATACAGTACACAAAGGGTGCGCCCGATGAAGTGCTGAAAAACTGTACACATATGTATAAAGATGGCGGCGTTCGCATTATGACCGAGTCTGACAGACTTGAGATACTCCGCCGCAACAAGGAAATGGCTGATCAGGCACTGAGAGTTCTCCTTGCAGCTTACCGCGAATACGACGAGCTTCCCACAGATACTTCTCCAGAAGCTCTTGAGCACGACCTTATCTATATCGGTATGACAGGTATGATAGACCCTGTCCGCCCTGAGGTAAAGGACGCTATCGGTCTCTGCCGCACAGCAGGTATACGCCCTGTCATGATAACAGGCGACCACAGAGATACAGCCGTTGCTATCGCTAAGGAGCTCGGTATCCTCGGTGAGGGTCAGCAGGCTCTCACAGGTGCAGAGCTTTCAAAGATACCTGATGACGAATTCAACGCTCACGTTGAGGACTACAGCGTTTATGCCCGTGTTCAGCCTGAGCACAAGGTTCGTATAGTTAATGCTTGGCGCAAGAAGGGCATGACCACAGCTATGACAGGCGACGGTGTAAACGATGCTCCTTCCATCAAAAGTGCTGACATCGGTGTGGGCATGGGTATCACAGGTACAGACGTTACAAAGAACGTTGCTGATATGGTGCTCACAGACGATAACTTCGCAACTATCGTAGGCGCTGTCGAAGAGGGCAGACGTATCTATGACAATATCCGCAAGGCTATACAGTTCCTGCTTTCAAGCAACCTCAGTGAGGTACTCTGTATCCTCGTTGCTACACTTGGTCTGGGCGCTCTTACAAAGGGTTCATTCGTTATTTTCAACCCTGTACACCTGCTCTGGATAAACCTTATTTCTGACTGTTTCCCTGCTATCGCTCTCGGTATGGAGCCTGCAGAGGACGGAATAATGTCACGTAAGCCTCGAAGCAGCAACGCTCACATCTTCTCAGACGGTCTCGGCATAAACCTGCTCTGGCAGGGCACTGTGATCGGTATTCTCACTCTTGTTTCTTACGTTATCGGTTTCAGAAGCGAGGGTCACGGCGCAGGCATGACAATGGCTTTCATCACACTCTGTGTTTGCGAAATGCTCCACGCTTGGAATATGAGAAGCCTCAAGGGTTCGATATTCACCATGAAGAAGCACAACAAGGTGCTCATCGGTGCTATTCTTCTTTCAGCAGTTTTAACAGTACCTGTACTGTTTATACCTGCACTCAGAAACATCTTCTCACTTTCAGCACTCTCAGGTATGAATTACCTCTGGGCATTCCTCGCAGGAGCTTGCATAGTTCCTATCGTTGAGATAGTAAAATGCTTCCAGAGAGCTTCTTCCAAGAAATAAACAATAAAAAACGATAGGGGCGGATATTATCCGCCCCAAATTATAAAAATATCTGAAATATTGTAGGGGACAGCGTTCCCTACATTTTTTTTACGCGTCAGCCAACGCATATAATTCCGAATTTCTGATCTATAACGAGGTGTTACTATGAGACTAAGACCATATATACCAAGCAGCGATTTCGACGCTATAAAGAACTGGGTAACTGACGAAAGAACACACGCCTTGTGGAGCGCCAAGCACGCCCCATATCCGCTTGAAAGGAACGCCTTTGACAAGTTTCTCGCGGATATGTACACTAAACACGACGACTGCCCCTTTGTTGCCACTACAGACGACGGAGAGGTAGTCGGATTTATATGCTGCTCTATAAACTATGAGAACAACGAAGCAATGCTCGCTTTTGTCATCGTAGACCCTGCACAGCGCGGCAAAGGCTGCGGAAAGGAAATGATAGAGCTTGCTTCAAAATACTGCTTTGAGATACTGAAAGCGGATGCTGTACAGCTCAACGTGTTCACTGTAAACGAGTGCGCGCGTAAGTGCTATGAGAGCGCAGGCTTTAATGAGAGACATATAACCCCCGATGCTTTTCCATTCGGCGATGAAAAATGGGGAAGATGCAACATGGTGCTCGTTAAACAGCAGTCAGAATAAAAACGCCCCCTGAGCTATAACAAAACGCTCAGGGGGTTATTTATTTACTGAAGTCTGAGAATTATTTAAGGTCGTATACGATGCCGTCTGCGGTAAGTGTCACGCTTTCAGCGCTTTCGTAATCTATGCTCGGGAATGTCATCCATGTGCTGCAAGTGCCCGGGTCAATGCCTCGCCCTCTGTATCACAGTAGCTGTAACCAAGCTCCTTAGGCTCATACTCAACTCCGTCAACGGTAAGCACAAAGGTCTCTGCAAAGCTGTGAAAGTCTGCATCGAACTTATCCATTAAACGGTCATAATCTGTCTCGCCGTGTGCAAGCTCTGTACCGAGATAATCATAGGTGAACTTGAACAGCGAGTCATAAGCTCCGTATTCACCGTAAAACAAGTCGTAATCAACGCCGCTCCTGCTAAGCGTTATACCGTCGTAAAACTCCAAAGATGCGTCTTTGAGCGCTTCATTCGGGACAATAAAACGGTACTCCATGTCAACATCATAGTTGAACCTGTTATTTGAAGTATCTTTCCGGAATTTTATATTCTTTACCGCTGCAATGACTTCCTGCTCATTTACCATAAACGCAGATGCACCGTCCATACATACGTGATAGAGATTGTCCGTATCGGGGTCTTTTTCACCGTAAGCGTCCCACATCATGTAGTTGTCGATATTATTGAGGTATGTGTCCTCATCGAGGATATAGGCAAAGAGCTGCAATCTGTCGTTTTCTGCGGCAAGCTGCGCATCGTTGACAGTTACATCAAAAAGCAGCTTAGGCGATGTTGTATCACCTGTTACCGAGTCAAGCTTTACCGTAAAGATGTCCTGTGTAAGCTCCTGACCTATCTCACAGAAATGTCCCTCGTCGATTATTTCGGCTGTCACCTCGTCCTTGCCGAAAAATCTGCGGAAGCTGTCTCCGAGAGGTCCGTATCCCATAGCCGAAGCCGCTGTGCCCGAAATTACCAGACAAGCTGCAGCTGCACCAATGAATTTGCCTATTATATGTTTTTTCGTTGTTCCGTTCATAGTGATATTCCTTTCCGCAGGCGAATTCTTTGCCTTTTCCAGCATTTCTTCACCTGTAAGACTGAATTGTTTATCACATACGGCGTTCATAGCTTTTTTATACTTATTATCCATCACAGCCAATCTTCCTCTCTCAAATTCTTTCTTAGCTTGTCTCTTCCGCGTTTCAGTCTTGTTTTGACCGTAGCCTGCGGAAGTCCGAGAATATCCGCTATCTCAGAGATACCGTACTCTTCATAATAGAAAAGATGAATGGGCACTCTGTATTTTTCGGGGAGCTTCATGACCTCTGCGATAATTTCATCTGTCTCAAACCTTTCATCAGCCGTCACATCCTCAGGTATAGGCGAAGCCGAGATGTGATTTCTGCCGCGCAGATAGTTTTTACAGCTGTTGACAGCCACACGTAAGAGCCATGCTTTCATGTGCTCATCAGAGTCAAATCCGCCGTCGTATGTGTATAGCTTTATAAAAGTATCCTGTGAAAGCTCAGACGCGTCCTCAGCATTGCGCAGATAATTGAATATGACGGCATAGACCGTATTTTTGAATTTATCATACGACTGTAAGAATTTTTCGTCTGTCATAGCTTTTGTATCCTTTTTGAAACGTTTCATTCGGTCTTTTCAGTACCTTTACACACATAATACACATCAGCGGCTGAAAAGGTTTCACTTTTTTCAGAAAAATTTTTCTCCATGTATTATAACACAAAGAGAGCTTCAAATCAATAAAATGCAAAAAGGCTGCGAAAACAACGCAGCCTTTCCCTTATATATGTTTTCTATTCTCTATTTATTTTGTTCCGTCAACAAGGTAAATGAACTTTACGCTTCCGTCCATTTTGTCGGATATTCCCGAAAAGCTGTTATACTCACGGGAAGCATCTCTCAGAGCCTTGAGGTTTTCAACTATCTCAGGAAGATTTTCGTTTACAGCACCTGTGAGCACTGATATTCCCTCATCGTTGAACTTTATCATGCCGTCATTAAGCTCCTTTGCTCCGCTTTCAAGCTTGCCAACACCGTCAACAAGGTCTTTGCTGCCTGTTTTAAGGGTGTTGATACCGCCGTAAAGCTCTCCTGAGCCGCCGCTGAGCTTTGAAGCTCCTGTGCTGAGGAGCTTTATTGAGTCGTAAAGTGTCTTAGCGCCGCCGCTGAGCTGCTTGCTTCCGCCGAAAAGCTGTGCAAGACCGTCATCAAGTGTTACCGCACCTGTACTGAGCTGACCGAGACCGCCGTTAAGTGTAAGTGTGCCCTGTGAAAGCTGTGCAAGGCCGCTGTCAAGTGCAGAAGCACCGTCTGAAAGCTGTCCGATACCGCCGCTGAGGTCTACAGCTCCTGTGCTGAGTTTGCCGAGACCTGCATTGAGTGAAGCATTTCCGCCGCTGAGCTTTTCAATGCCGCTGAGAAGTGAATCAAGACCGCCGATAAGCTGACTGCTGCCCCCTGCAAGAGTACCTATGCCGCTGTCAAGAGCCGCCGCACCTGTGCTCAGGTCAGCTGCGCCCTTTGAAAGCTGTGCGGTAGAGCCTGAGAGCTGTGAAGCTCCTGCTGACAGAGCCTTTCCTCCGTCATCAAGTGCTGCAAGACCGCTCTGTAATGCCTCAGAGCCGCCCTTTGCAGTTTCAAGACCTTTGCTGAGCTGTCCGAGACCGCCGTCAAGCTGTGCTGCACCTGCTTTGAGTGAAGCAGCTCCTGTGCTGAGAGCGCCGCCCTCAGCCATAGAAGCTGATATCTGCTTCTGACCGTCTATAGTCTGCTGTAAAGTGCCTATTGCCACAGCAAGCTCCTGTGAAGGGGACTGCTGATAAAGTGCCTGTAAAGCTGCGAGAGCCTGCTCATTTGCTGCGATAGTTGTATCAAGTGAAGTACCTGCGGCTGTGATACCGTCGCTGAGCTGTGAAGCTCCGCTACTGAGAGCTGATGCGCCGCCTGCAAGCTGGTCAGCTCCTGTCTTTGCGCTTGCAATGCCCTCTGTAAGAGCGTCCGCGCCGCTTTTAGCACTTGTGATGCCTGCTGACATCTGTCCTGCTGACTCGCTGAGCTTTGCAGCACCGTCATTAAGTGCAGCTGCGCCCTGTGAAAGCTTTGCAGAACCGTCCTTTACCTGTGCGCTGCCGTCTGTAAGTGCGCCAACGCCGCTTGAAAGTGTACCTGTGCCCGACTTGAGAGCTGCCGCACCGTCGTTTACCTTTGCGAAGCCTGCTGTAAGTTCGTCTGAACCTGCCTTAGCTTCTTTAAGTCCGCCGCTGAGAGCATCTGCGCCTGCGCTCACCTTGCCGAAGCCGTCCACAAGCTGTGCAGAGCCTGCCTTAGCACTGCCGAGACCTTCGCTGAGCTGTGAAGCTCCGCCGCTTACCTGTCCGAGTCCGTCCACAAGCTTTGCAGAGCCGTCCTTTGCGCTGCCGAGACCTGCCTCAAAAGTACCTGTTGAGTCAGAGAGAGTCTTTGCACCGTCAGCCAGCTTCTTTGCGCCGCTGTCAAGCTCCGCAGCTCCGTTTTTAAGCTCCAGAGAGCCGTTAAGGAGCTTGTCGATACCGCTTGTCAGGTCGCCGCTTCCGCCTGAGAGCTTCTTGATACCGTCATAAAGTGCCGCTGTACCGTCACTGAGCTTTTCTGCGCCGTCGCTCAGTTCCTTCAGCTTATCCTTCAGGTCGCCGAAGTCTGCTGCATTGTCAACGTCAAGCTGTGAGAATATCTCGTTTGAAACGACAGTTACAGAGGTGTTCATCTCGAAATTCGTAACGTCTGCGGATATCTCAAATGTATCGGGTATCTCAACGTTCATGCCCTCTATCTTGTCAAGTTCCAGACTGTCGCCCAGTCCGGGGAATGCCATGCCAACTGCGATAAGCTTGTCGCCGTCGGAGATCACCTTGCCGTTTGTGACCTCAACATTCACGTAATTGTCTGTGCTGAGGACTGCCGCACTTGCAGCCATGAAAGGCACATACAGTTCTTTTTCCTTGCCGTTTACGTTCTTTGTGACCTTCTGATTGTTCTTGTATGTCCAGCGGATAACAAGGTGTCCGCTCTTGCCCTTGATGCTTTCGGGAGTTACCTTTTTGCCGTCAAGTATGTACTCCATATCAACTTCAACAGGAACGTCCTTGCTTGTATTGCCCTTATAGTAGATATCGCTGCCGTCAGCCTGCCAGCTTATCTGTTCGCCGTTTACGGAAAACTCCTCATCGCCCTTTACGTTAACGATGTCTTTAAGGTCGGAAATATCCGAGATACTGCCAAGTGCAGGAGCATTTTTCAGCCAGTCGCTTACGACCACGTTCTTTACGGAGGAATCGCTGTTGCAGAGGACATATACTGTTTCGTCTTTGTATGCGTTCTCACCGTTATCTTTTCTTACTGTGCTTTCAGCGGAGGTATCTGTATCCTTTGCCTTTTCAGCAGTCTCCTGTGATTTTTCGCTGTTGTTTGCATATGCGATAGAGCCTGTAGCGCCTGCGGATACTGCTGCCGCAAGCAGAGCTGCCATAACTTTACTAACTTTATTCATATCTATCTCTCCTTTATAAGCAATTGATTTACGTGATTTACGCTGTTCTGAATTTTCTTCTGCTGCTCTTGTTTCTCTCGCCCTTAGGCAGGAAACCTGCGCTTGTTCTGCATATTACCTTGTCAAATAACATGAACATAGACGGCAGAACTGTTACAACTATGACCATTGAGATAAGTGCGCCTCTTGCCAGAAGCATACACAGCTCAGAGATAAGTCCGATATCCGAGTATAATGCAACGCCTACGGTAGCTGCAAAAAATCCGAGAGCCGATGTTATTACCGACTTAATAGATGTACTGAGTGCAATGCTGATAGACTCGTGTTTGTCCTTGCCGCTGCTTCGCTCTATACGGTATCTTGTGGTCATAAGTATCGCATAGTCGACTGTAGCGCCCAGCTGTATTGTTCCGATAACGATAGGTGCTATGAATGAGAGCTTAGAACCTGTATAATAAGCAAGACCAAGATTTATCATAATAGCAAGCTCAATTACTGCGACCAGTATAACAGGAAGTGATACCGAGCGGAATGTGAATGCGATTATAAGGAATATAGCTGCTATTGAAAGGAAGTTTACTACCTTGAAGTCCTTGTCTGTAATAGTGATAAGGTCTTTAGTTGCAGGGGCTTCACCGATGAGCATTCCCTCAGGGTCATATCTTGAAACTATCTTGTTTATGCTTGTGATCTGCTTGTTTACCGCGTCAGAAGCTACCTCATACTCAGAGCCGACAAGCATTACCTGCCATTCGTCGCTCTTGAGAACGCTCTTCAACTCATCGGGAATCGCTTCATCAGGGATAGCTGAGCCGACCAGTGAATTGAAGCCTGCCGCAAACTGTACGCCGTCCACATTTTTTATCTCGCCAAGCATCCTGTTAGCGTCCTTAGCGCTCATATCAGAGCTTACCATGAGGATATGCGTACTGTTCATGTTGTAATCCTCTGCAAGCTTTGTATTTGCGATAACGCTGTCGAGATGCTTAGGAAGAGTGCTGTCAAGCTTGTAATACACGCCGTAATTATTGTTTCCGAAAACAGCAGGTATCAAAAGAACTATCGCACCTGTAAGGAATAACCATGAGTGTTTTACGATGAAAGATGATGTACGGCTGAATGATGGGAGGAAATCCCTGTGTGAGGTCTTTTCTATAGCCTTGTCAAATATAAGGATAAGTGCAGGAAGAACTGTTACGCAGGCGATAACGCCGCAAACAACGCCCTTTGCCATTACGATGCCTAAGTCAAGTCCTAATGTGAATGTCATGAAGCACATTGCAAGGAAGCCTGCAACTGTTGTGAATGAGCTTCCCACAACAGAGGTTATTGTAGCGGCGATAGCGTGTGCCATTGCTTCCTGTCTGCTGTCAGGGAAGTAATTCTGCTGTTCCTTGTAGCTGTGCCAGAGGAATATCGAATAGTCCATAGTAACACCAAGCTGAAGTACCATTGCAAGCGCCTGTGTTATAAAGGATATCTCGCCGAGGAAGATATTTGAGCCTAAATTCCATACTACCGCAAAACCTATGCTGAGCATGAAGAATACAGGAATGAGGAATGAATCCATCGTTATCATAAGCACGATGCTCGTGAGGATAACTGCGATGACTGCATATATAAGAGTCTCGCTCTGTGTAAGATTCTTCATATCAAGGGTTATTGCCGACATACCGCTGATGAAGCACTGCTTTGAGGTGATGTTTCTCATTGTCTCAACAGCTTTGAGCGTACCGTCTGCTGAAGTTGTATCATCAAAGAATACAGCCATCATCGTTGTGTCGCCCTTATTGAAGAAATCACGGATATTGTCAGGAAGTATCTCCTTAGGTATCTTACAGTCTGTAAGTGACTGATAACAGATAACGTCTGATACATGGTCCACAGCCGATATCTTATCCGCCGTAGCCGCCACGTCCTTGTCACTCATGCCCTCGACCATTACCAGCGAGAAGCCGCCCTGTCCGAAATCCTCCTTGAGGATATCCTGTCCGACCATAGTGTTTATATTTTTTGGCAGATAGGAAAGTATGTCGTAATTTACCCTTGTATTGACATACCCTATTGCCGAAGGGATAAGCAGTATCACTGCTGTTATAAGTATAAAAGCTCTGTTTTTCGCGATCCATTCACCTAATTTAAGCATCTTATCAAGTCCTTTCTATATTATTTACCCTTCGTTATTTCATAGTATATTACAAAAATGACCGTTAGTCAACTGCAACAGTGAGAAAAAATGACTTTTGGTCATATTTTTGTATGAGTGCACAAATTTCATCTTCTGCCAGCCTGACCATTGGTCAATTTTACACCCTTGACACGCCCGATTTTTAGGGATATAATAGTTATGACAGCTAAGAAATATTCACATCGGCTCTCGTCCCTGTATGCACACGGACGTAACCGATAAGGAGTTGAAAAAATGGGCAAGGTCGATACAAATAAAAAGCTTAAAGAAAATTCCCTGCTGAAAACTGCCTTTGAATTTTTCACAACAAAGGGCTTCAGCAAGACTTCTATCACGGATATCGTAAGCAAGGCAGGTGTGGCAAAGGGTACTTTTTACCTATATTTCAAGGATAAATATGATATCAGAAATAAGCTTGTATCCCATAAATCCAGCCAGCTTTTCCTGACAGCTTTAAGCGAGCTGGGCGACGAGATAAATGAGCTTCCATTTGAAGAAAAGCTTATCAGAATAATTGATAATATAATAAATCAGCTCAATAACGACCAATCTTTACTGACGTTCATATCCAAAAATCTCAGCTGGGGTATCTTCAAAAACGCCATAACTTCCCCTGCATCCGATAAGGACGTTGACTTTTCCACGGTTTACTATAATATGCTTGCAGAGTCGCCTAACGGCTTCCGCGACCCTGAGATAATGCTTTTCATGATAATCGAGCTTGTAAGCTCTACCTGCTATTCGGCGATACTCTACAAAGAGCCGTGTACTATTGCAGAATTAAAGCCTTATCTCTACAATGCTATAAGGCTTATAATCTCTCAGCACGAGAAAAAGTGAATATCAAGGGATAATTTCCCCCCTTTCCGCATAAAATGTCGGGAAAGGGGGATTTTTATGTCCGAACACTTTACTATTGTCCTCGCAGGCAACCCGAATGTGGGTAAATCTACGGTATTCAACGCTCTTACAGGCATGAAACAGCATACAGGCAACTGGGCAGGCAAGACCGTTGAAGGCGCTGAGGGAAGCTTTTCCTGCGGCGATACAGACTTTACACTTATAGATACTCCGGGTACATATTCCCTGCGCGGAGGCTCTGCGGAAGAGGTCAGCGCTCGTGATATCATCTGCTTCGGCGGAGCTGACGCGGTCATCGTTGTCTGCGATGCCACCTGTTTACAGCGGAATTTGTGCCTTGTACTTCAGATAATGGAGATAGCCCCCCGTGTCATGGTCTGTGTAAACCTCATGGACGAGGCTCGCTCAAAAGGCATATCCATTGATATCCCCACGCTGTCTAAACTCCTCGGAGTCCCTGTTTCGGCTATGTCCGCAAGAAACGGCGAGGGCATCGGTGCGTTCACAGCAGAGCTGTGCGGACTTGTCCGCGGAGAGCCGCAGGCTCTCCGACGCACCGACAGCGCCGAGCCGTTTGAAGAAGCCGCGGCACAGGTCGAAACGCTCCTTGACGAAGATTTTACAGATGTGCCGCGGCGGTATGCAGCGATGAGACTGCTGGAAAATGATACGGATGTACTTAAAAAGATAGAAGAGCGCAGCCATCACCGCTTTGAAGAAAATGAACAGCTAACGTCGCTTATGGAAAAGCTCCGTGAACAGGGGATAAGTCCCGAAAGCGCCGCAGACAGCTCCGCAGAAGCTATAATGAATGAGGCTGCTGCTATTACAGAAAAATCCGTACATACCAACGAAAACTCTCATTACAGCCGTGACCGCAGACTTGACAGGATATTTATGAGCCGACGCTTCGGGACTCCTGTAATGCTCCTGCTTTTCGCTCTTATACTCTGGATAACCATAGTCGGAGCAAACTATCCCTCAGAGCTTCTCAGCCGCGGACTTTTCGCCCTCGGAGAAAGGCTTTCACAGGGACTTTCTGCAATATCTGCTCCCGAATGGCTCAACGGCGTACTCGTACAAGGCATATACTGCGCAGTAGCTTGGGTAGTCTCGGTAATGCTTCCTCCTATGGCGATATTCTTCCCTCTTTTTACCCTCCTTGAAGACCTGGGGTATCTTCCGCGTATCGCCTTTAATCTCGACCACTGCTTCCGATGTTCGGGAGCTTGCGGCAAACAGGCTATTACAATGGCAATGGGATTTGGCTGCAACGCCTGCGGAGTCACAGGGTGCAGGATAATAGACTCACCTCGTGAACGCCTTATCGCTGTCCTCACCAACAGCTTTGTGCCCTGTAACGGACGTTTCCCCACAATGATAGCCATGATCTCAATGTTTTTCGTAACAGCAAGGGGAGCGGCTTCATCTATACTCTCAGCAATTATACTTCTTGTAGTAATTCTACTTGGAGTATTCATGACTCTGGGCGTTTCAAAGCTGCTTTCTGTGACTATTCTCCGCGGCGCTCCCTCAGCCTTTACCCTTGAGCTTCCGCCCTACCGCATACCTCAGGTGAGAAAAGTCCTCATTCGCTCAGTCCTCGACAGAACTGTTTTCGTCCTTGCCCGCGCCTGCACTGCGGCTGCACCTTGCGGACTTATAATATGGCTAATGGCAAATATCCACCTCGGCGGCGGAACTATCCTCTCTCAGTCTGCAAGCTTTCTCCACCCGTTCGCTTCACTTCTCGGACTTGACGGAGCTGTACTTCTTGCCTTTATACTGGGATTTCCTGCCAATGAAATAGTCGTCCCGATCATACTGATGTCCTATCTCTCACAGGGGAGTCTCATTGAACTCAGCAGCACCGAACAGCTCCGCGCACTTCTCACCGACAACGGCTGGACTCTCAGGACTGCTGTTTGCATGGTGCTGTTCACACTTTTCCACTTCCCCTGTGCCACTACCTGCCTCACCATAAAAAAAGAAACGGGCAGCCTCAAATGGACTGCCCTGAGCTTCCTGCTGCCTACCGCCGCAGGAATGATACTATGTTTTCTTGTGAATACAGTCTGGAAATCCATCATGTGATGTTTTTCAGCCACTTATACTTCATGTAATGCTTATATACCGCAGGTATTTTCACGAATTCGTCCAGTGTGAGTATGAATGCCACCACAAGCACAGGCAGTTTCAGCAGAAACGCCGCTGTCATACCCATTGGCACAACAACGCACCACAGTGTCACGATGTCGCATATCATACCAAATCTTGTATCGCCGCCTGCTGGGAATATTCCCGATATAATTGTGGAATTCAGCGAATTGCCGATGATATAGTACGCCGCCATGAACATCATGAACTTTAAATAATACCGCGCCTGTTCATTCAGCGTCACAAAACTCATGAGCAAAGGCGTTACCGCAAGAACAACGACTCCTGAGCCGACTCCTATCCATATGGATAGCCTTACGAACTTTCCGCCGGCTTTTTTTGCTTCGTCAATCTCGTTTCTTCCAAGCATACCGCCGATTATTATGCCTACACCAGAAGCAATTCCCCAGCACAGGCTCGCTATCATGCTCCTGACTATGCTTGCCATTGAATTTGCCGCAACAGCGTCACTTCCGAGGTGTCCCATAATTACCGAATACATGGTAACGCCGCCGCCCCAGCCAAGCTGATTGAGCAAAAGCGGCATCGTATAACGGATATAGTCCTTATTAAGCAGAGGATCTTTCGTATGGAACATCGCTTTTATCCTCAACATGGGACATTTTCCATTCAGCATCACCACAAGTATGAATATACACTCAAACGCCCTTGCCGCAACCGTTGCTATAGCCGCACCTGCTATGCCCATTTTCGGGAAAAATCCAAGTCCGAATATAAGACAGGCGT
The DNA here is from genome assembly GCA_004556875.1 of Ruminococcus flavefaciens. GTDB lineage: Bacteria > Bacillota > Clostridia > Oscillospirales > Ruminococcaceae > Ruminococcus > Ruminococcus flavefaciens_S. The sequence goes on along the minus strand of SFFP01000004.1, from coordinate 16,941 downwards.
TAAGAAGTATATTGAGAATGACTGCAAGACTTCCGATAAGCGAGCTTAGTCCTGCGCGGTCACATATCTTCATAATGCCAAAGTAAGCCTGCGAAAAGCCTGCAAGCACATAAGAAAGCGCCACATACCGCAGATAAACAGCTCCAAGACGTATAAGATTTCCGTCAGATGTGAATATCCGCATTATCTGCTGTGGTATCAACAGTGCCGCCAGTGTGAACAATGCGCCTATAAGCAGAGAATAGCGCATGGTTATGGCAAGGACCTCCTCAACGGTATGTATATCCTTTTTGCCCCAGTATTGTGCCGCGATTACGTTGCAGCCTGCTACGAATGCTCCGAAAAACAGGCTGTAGACAAAGGCTATCTGTCCTGCCAGTGACGAAGCGGAAAGTGAGTCTGAATCAAGAAATCCCAGCATAAAAGCGTCCGAAGCCGATACCAGCGACATCATCAGATACTGGAAGGCAATGGGCGCTACTATAGTAAATAATTTTTTATATAATCCTTTATTATCCTGCATAATCTTCCTTTTCTCAGGGCGAAAAAAACTGCCGCACATTTTTGTGCAGCAGCTTTAATTACTTATTAAACCGCAGCCTTTTTGCTGTCGGACTTTGTTTCTTCTGCCTTATCGGGAACGCTTACCTTTTCGATATCAGCGCCAAGTGCACGAAGCTTTCCTTCCATGCAGTCGTAACCTCTTTCGATATGGTAGATATCCTCTATCTCAGTAACGCCGCTTGCAGCAAGACCTGCAATGATAAGTGCCGCACCTGCTCTCAGGTCACAAGCCTTTACAGGAGCACCCATAAGCTTGCCTGTTCCCTCAATAAGAGCGACCTTTCCGTTTACTGTGATATCTGCTCCCATTCTTCTCAGCTCGTCAACATAGCGGAAACGCTGTTCCCAGATATTCTCTGTGATGATGCTTGTTCCCTCTGCAAGGCAAAGGAGAGTAGCTATCTGAGACTGCATATCCGTAGGAAATCCGGGGTGCGGAGCTGTCTTGACATTTGTCTTTACCAGCGGACCGTCTACCCAGACTCTTATGCTGTCGTCGAACTGTTCTATATTTACGCCGATCTTTTCAAGCTTTTTAGTGATCGATTCAAGATGCTTCGGGATAACGTTCTTGATAAGAACATCGCCCTTTGTTGCGGCAACAGCTACCATAAATGTACCTGCCTCAATCTGATCGGGGATAACTGCGTAAGTAGTACCGTGAAGATGCTCAACACCTCTGATCTTGATAACATCTGTACCTGCACCCATGATGTTTGCACCCATAGAGTTGAGGAAGTTAGCAAGGTCAACGATATGAGGCTCTTTAGCCGCATTTTCGATAACTGTGAGACCCTCAGCCTTTACAGCGGCAAGCATTGCATTCATAGTTGCACCGACTGTAACAACATCAAAGAAGATCTGATTTCCGCTGAGCTTGTCAGCTGTAAGATCTATCATTCCCTGGCTGAGAGTATACTTTGCACCAAGAGCTGTGAAAGCCTTGAGATGCTGATCTATAGGACGGTCTCCGAGAGGACATCCGCCCGGCATGGAGACTCTTGCCTTATTGAATTTGCCAAGAAGAGCACCGAGGAAGTAGTATGAAGCACGCATTTTTCTTGCATACTCATAAGGAACACAGCATTTGCTGATCTTTGTAGGATCAATCCTGTATGCGTCCTTGCCAATGTTAGTTACCTCTGCACCCATTTCCTCAAGGATATGGATACATATCCTTACATCGCTGATATAAGGAACATTTTCTACAACGCATGGCTCATCTGAAAGAATTACTGCAGGAAGAATAGCTACAGCCGCATTCTTAGCACCGCTGATAGTTACTTCACCCTCAAGGCGTCTTCCGCCTTTAATAACAAACTTATCCAAATATATTCTCTCCTTAGTTTTTCGGGTTATTTGTATCTGCTCCCGAATTTCTTTCTTTTGTTCCTCGGCACACAGCCGATATAATATCAATAAGCTCTAAAGCTTAAAATGATCATTTATAATCGGAAATACTCCAGCGCACTTCTTCGCCGTTCTTATACTCCGAAACAGTCATAGACTCGATAACAACGTCCTTTTTAGGCTTGTTGTTGCTTTCATCTACTTCAACATTCTGTACATCAAATACGATATCAAGACCGTCAAATACCTGACCGAAGATGGTATAGCTTCCGTCAAGCCACGGTGCACCGCCGTAAGTCGAGTACACTTCAGCTTCATTATCGGTAAAGGAATAGCCGTATGATTTAAGCTCATCTATTTCTTTATCATCATAGACCTCGCCTGTGACAATATAGAACTGACTGCCATTTGTATTGGTAGAACCGCTGTTTGCATATGCAACTGCACCTGCCGCATGGATAAGGTGCGGATCTGTGCCGCCCTCAAAGCCCTTGTCGTAAATAGACTCGCCGCCTGTACCGTCGCCCTTAGGATCACCGCCCTGTATCATGAAGTCTTTCATGACTCTGTGGAAGGTAAGACCGTCATAATAGCCTCGTTTAGCAAGCTCTATGAAGTTTTCAACGCCTTTTTCAGCATATTCGGGGAAGAGCTTTATCTTTACTTCTCCGTCATAGCCCTTGAGCTTCATGCTTACAATGGTCTCGCCCTCTTTGGGAGCGGTAAAGTTTGCGATACTTACGTTTTCCCTGCCTGTGGAATTTGCTATCTCTTCGGCATCGAATTCATCGTAATCGCTGATATACCAGCGTATATCCTCTCCGTTGTATTCATCAACGGTAACGGATTCCATTATAACATCCTTATAAGGCATGGAAGAATTTTCGTCAACGGATACATTCTGTATCTTGAATATGACATCAAGCCCGTCTATGACCTGTCCGAAAACAGTATAGCTTCCGTCAAGCCACGGTGCGCCGCCGACTTTTTTATAAAGAGCCGAGGCATTTTCAGAGAATACCATACCGTTCTGCTTGTAATATTCAAAATCTTCATCTGTGGGGACACTGCCTGTTACCACATAGAACTGGCTTCCGTCGGTAGATGTACCGCCGCTGTTTGCATAAGCAAGCGCGCCTGCTACGTGGATAAGGTGAGGATCAGTACCTCCGTCGAATTTTCCGCCCCAGAAGGACTCTCCTCCTGTGCCTGTTCCGAGGGGATCACCGCCCTGTACCATAAAGTCCTTTATAACTCTGTGGAACTTCAGTCCGTCGTAATAGCCTTTCTTGGCAAGCTCTACGAAATTTTCAACGCCCTTGTCCGCATATTCTGGAAAGAGCCTGAACTTTACGGTACCGTAGTCCTTGACATTCATGGTGATTATTGTATCGCCCTTTTCGGGTGGAGTAAAGTTTGCAATGTCTACATTCTCAGCTGTCGCAGGTTCTGTCACCTGTTCAGCATCGTCAGCAACGGTAGTTGCCGATGCTTCGCCCTGAGTTGTACTGCTGTCTGTTCCTGTGCCTGATGTCGTGCTTTTTCCGCATGAAACGAAAGCGCTTGCGGCAGCAATAATGCACATAAGACCTGCAAGAACCTTTTTTAACATATAATTCCACTCCTCAGATGTGTGAGATCATGTTTTTATTATTAGTAATTATACTTCAACTTATATATTATACATCATTAAAACTGATTTGTAAATAGTTTCCGCATATTTTTAGTGCTTTAAGACAAAGCATTAAGATTTAAGAGCTTCAATTATCTGAAATATAACGACTTATCATACCATTTCAGTTTTTGCTGTTTTCGGTAGTTTCAGCCTGTTTTTCGTCTTCTGAGTATGTGCTTATTGTTATAGAATTTATCATAATATCCTCAACAGGAAATTTATATCCGCCCTTGTCCTGAGTTTCAAGAGAAGCAAGCTTTTCGATAGTATCAAAGCCGCTGTAGGTCTGACCGATAACGGTCATCTGCTGAGAGAAATTCGGAATACCGCCTTTTTCGATAAAAGCGTCTGCAAGCTTCTGGCTTTCGGAAACTTCTTTAAGCTCTTCCTTGAATTCATCATTGAATTCAATAGTATTCAGCACCATGAAACGGCTTCCGTTATAATAAGTACCGCCGCCAAGTATCTTTTCCTTGAATGACTTCTTTATAGTCGTATTCATTGCAAGAACAGCGCCCTTGAACGGCCAGAGATCCTGATTGAGCTCTCTTTTTACCAGTTCATGGGAATTATCATTTGCCGAGCCGTCCTGATTTGGAGCGCCCTGTGCGGAATAAGCGCCGCTTTCCGAATGAAAAACATAGGTATTGTTATAATATCCCTCATTTGCAAGGTCTACAAAATTAGCTACCGCATTAGGAGACTGTTCGGGATAGAGTACAAATCTGTATTCTCCGACAGTTGTATCTACTATCGCAATAGGGTCGCCCTCTTTCGGGCCGTCAAGCTGTATAAGCTTTATTGTATTCGGATCAACTGTTATATAAGCTGTCTGTCGTGCTGAAAGTACATTTCCAAGCATTACCACAAGAGATGACACACCCATTATAAGTGTAAATATCAGCACAAGTCTTACAACATGGTTCTTTTTTATCATGTATATATCCTTTCCATTGCATATTACTTTTATTATACATACATTGTCTAATTTTGTCAATATGTAAATTAATTTGCAGTTAATAAATATTATTCCGCGTTTTGCCCCTGCCTGCGTTGTGCACTTTCAAACGCCTGTCTGCATCGCCTTTCATGCCGAAAATCCGCAAAATCATATTTTTTCAGGCAAGTGTTGATTTGTTAACAATTATATGTTATAATAATCTCGCTGTACTGTTATTGCACAGCTAATTATTTATAGGGAGTATTATGACAATGAAAAAATCAACATTAAAAATAACACTTGCTTTTATGCTTTCGCTCTGTTCTCTGACAGCCTGCGGAAATTCCTCTGAGTCAGATAAAAAGTCCGACAAGAAGGAAAGCGTTACTACAACTGCTGTTTCAGAAGAAACAACAACAGAAGCAGACACAACTGCTGCTGAAGAAGATACAACAGAGGCTGAGACTACTGAAGCGAGCACTGATAAAAATTCAGCAAGCACACCTGCTGCCGGCGAAGGCACAAACTTCAAAAGAGGTACTGTTGAAGGAAATGTTTACACAAGCGAATTTGGCGGCTTCAAGCTGACCGCTCCTGATGACTGGAAATTTGCCACCGATGAACAGATCCTCCAGGTCATGAACATAGGCGCTAACGCTGTTTACAGCGACAAGGCTGATGCAGCTTTAGAGATCGCAAATCAGGCTACTATATCAGATGCTATCTGCATGAACTCTTCATCTACAGAAAACATCACCATCTCATATGAAAACCTCGCAAAGAACGTAGCACTGCCAGACGACGCATCTGCTGAGGACTATTTTGCTATAGCAGACAGACAGTTCGCTCTTATCCCTTCTATGAAGTATACAAAGGTATCAGGCCCTGAGAATACTACATTAGGCGGCAATGAGTATTTAAGAGCTGTATACGATGTAGATTACGGCAATATCACTCTTAAACAGGCTTACTATGTAAGACGTGTTGACGATTTCATAAACGTCATTTCTGTTACTTCATATGCTCCCGATAAGGATATCCTCTCATATGAGGAGCTTTTCTCAGCAATCGACTGATACGTCATAAACGACCGTATAAGGGCGCGCCGCAGAACGCGCCCTTTTTCGTCAAAAAAATTCTTGACAAACTTCCCATTTTGTGATATCATAGTAAAAGAGCGATGTCTGCTCATATTATCCGTTATTGAAATTCCGAAATATAGATGTGTGGGCCCTGTGCAACAAGACCCCGTGAACCATGTCAGGCGGGAGACCGAGCAGCATTAAGCGGTGCGTGTTGTGTGCCGCAGCAAGCCTGCACATCTATGTTCCGGAATTTTTACTTTGATAGGAGATAACGATGTTTCTTCAATTGTTAGCAAGGCGCACACGGCGTGTGCTTATATTTATAATCCGCGCAATACCAAAAGCTCTTGCAGCCTCGGCGCTGTTCACAGCGGCTTTCTGCGCATATAAAATGCTGACCGAGAACGAAAGCTCACAGCCTGTATCGGATATGCTGATGTATATGAGCGTGTGCTTCATTCTGCCGCTCATAGCGTTTATTATGAATGAAGCAATAAAGTACAAGTCAAAGTTCTTCCATAAATACGATGATGAGCTTATCGGCGGCGCTTTTACAGGTATAAATCACCGCTCATCGGTATTTGAAAAGGGTCTTGACCTTTTCCACAGCGGCGATTTCAGAGCTGCCCTTGAAGTATTTACCGATCTCGGCAGAGATGATAAAAAATTGTCCGTTGAAGAAACTGCCGTAAACGAGTTTTACCGCGGACGATGTTATCATATCCTTGATGCCTGCCCGAATGCAGTGATATGCTATGAGAATGCAGAAAAAAACGGTTTTTATATCCCCGAGCTTCCCATATTCATCGCTCGCTGTCATGCTCAGAACGGCTATACCGAAAAAGCCAAGTCGCTCTATGAGAGCCTTATCCGCGACGATTATCAGTACAGCAACCGGATACGCTGTGAAATAGGGGATATGTACCTCAAACTCAATCAGGGAGAAACCGCGCTGAAATGGTTTGAAGAAGCCATCGAGCGCCGCGAAAGCTATGCAAGCGCCCTCGGCGGTGCTGCAATTGCCCAGACTATGCTCCATCATTTAAAGGAAGGCGAGTCGCTGTACAGACAGGCTCTCCTCAATAATATCGAAGATTCAATAGGATTTACACGTTACTATAAAGAAGTACAGGCAGCAGTAATGCTCGAACACAACAGCGACTGACGAAAGGAGGAAAGGCTGTGTACAAGGCTCTCTACCGCAAATGGCGACCTATGACATTCGATGATGTCATATCTCAGGAATATATCACAGAAGCGCTGAAAAGCCAGATAATCAGCGGTAAGACCGCCCACGCATACCTTTTCACAGGCTCCCGCGGTACAGGTAAGACCACCTGTGCACGTATCCTCGCAAAAGCTGTAAACTGCCGCAATATGAAAAACGGCAATCCATGTCTTGAATGTGACATCTGCCGCGACGCAGACAGCGGTGCGCTTACCGATATAGTCGAAATAGACGCTGCTTCCAACAACGGCGTTGACAATATCCGTGACCTGCGCGATGCCGCAGTATATACCCCCGAGCGCGGAGAATACAAAATATACATCATCGACGAGGTGCATATGCTTTCACCCGGAGCTTTCAACGCTCTGCTGAAAATAATGGAAGAACCTCCGCCGTATGTAAAATTCATTCTCGCTACTACCGAGATACACAAAGTCCCTGCAACTATAGTTTCACGCTGTCAGCGATATGACTTCCGCAGAATAAAGGCTGAGGATATCGCTAAGAGAATAAGCTATATCGCTCAGCAGGAAGAGCTTCAGCTCACCGATGACGGTGCGGCTATGATAGCAAAGCTTGCCGACGGCGGTATGCGTGACGCAGTATCGCTTCTCGACCAGTGTTCGGTATGCGCAGAAGTCATAAACGCAGAAGCTGTCTCAAATGCCGCAGGCATCGCGGGAAGAGACTATCTATATGATATTCTTGACGCAATTACTGACGCTGATACGCCAAAAGCTCTTTCAATTACCGCAAGTCTCTATGATATGTCGAAAGACCTTACAAGACTCTGCGAAGAGATAATCATTCAGTTCAGAAACGTCATGCTCATCAAGGCTTCTCCCGAAACCGCGGATAAGCTCATAGTATGTATGCCCGATGAGCTTGAAAGACTGAAGGCTATCGCCGAAAAGTCTGATCTTCCTACTGTTATGGACAGACTTTCCGCACTTCAGGAATGCCGCGAGCATATGCAGAGAGCTATGAACAAGCGCGTAGAATTTGAAATGTCGCTTATAAAACTTTGCGGAAATGTAAAGAATACACCCGAAAGTATTGACAATTCCGAAATATATGATAAAATAAAACAGTTAGAGAATAAGATAAACTCTGTGCCGAGAGTTATCACTGCCGCAGGACAGGCTCCTCAGCAGCCCGAAGTCCTCACAGCACGCGGAGACGCTGAAACAGACCCGACTCCTACAGTCAAGATAGATGAGAAAAAGCTCAACGAAGAAGAGCTTACAGACTGCGATAAATGGGACGATATACTGGAAGAGTACAAAAAGCTCAACCCTGCCGCAGCAGGAAGTCTTGACGGTTCATTTGCCAAGACAGCAGGAAATGTCCTTATCATATTCTCTCAGAACAGATTTTTCATAAACCTGCTGAAAAGCAACAGAGATACCGCAATTTCCCTCAGCAGAGCCATTTTCAACGTCATGGGACAGAAATACGCTCTCCGTGCACGATGCACAACCACTGTTGAGGAGCAGAAAAACCTTGCGGAAAATCTCATAAAAAAAGCTATGGAAAACAAAATAGAAACTGCTGTGGAAAAGCAGTGAACAGTTGAAAAGCAAATTATTTTTGCTTGATTATAAAACCAAGAAACTTTATTTTTAAAGGAGAATTTTAAAATGAAAGCAAGAATACCAAGAAATGTAAACGGCGGCGGCGCTCAGAATATGAACCAGATGATAAAGCAGGCTCAGAAGATGCAGGATCAGATCACAGAGCTTCAGGAAGATATCGAAGCAAGAGAGTTCTCTGCAACTGCAGGCGGCGGTGCTGTTGAAGTAACTATCACAGGCAAGAAGACTATCAAGTCTCTCACTCTCAAGCCTGAAGTAGTTGACCCAGAGGATATCGATATGCTCCAGGATCTCATCATCAGCGCTGTAAACGAGGCTATCAACAATGTTGAGGCTACTACAGAAACTGAAATGAGCAAGATCACAGGCGGCGTTTCACTCCCCGGTCTTTTCTGATAAATAATGGCTGACCACAATGCGCTTTCGCTTGTAATACTTGCGGAAAAATTCGCATCTCTCCCCGGTATAGGCATGAAGTCCGCCCAGCGTCTGGCATACCACGTTATGTCTATGGACGAAGGTGCTGTTGAGGACTTCGCAAAGGCACTGATGGATGCAAAGAAAAACGTTCATTGCTGTAAGTGCTGTCAGAACCTTACAGAAAGGGAGATATGCCCTATATGTGACGATCCTCAGCGCGACAAGAGCGTTATCTGCGTTGTCGAGACGCCTAAGGACGTTACAGCCTTTGAGCGCACAAGAGAATATAACGGCGTATACCATGTGCTTCATGGACTGCTTTCGCCTATGGACGGCGTTACTCCCGACAAGCTCCGCGTAAAGGAGCTTCTTGCGAGAATAGCCGAGGGCGGCGTGGCAGAGGTCATAATGGCTACAAATCCCACTGTTGAGGGCGATGCTACCGCTATGTACATCGCGGGACTCCTCAAGCCTATGGGAATAAAGGTCACAAGACTCGCATTCGGACTGCCTGTCGGCGGAATTCTCGAATATGCCGATGAAGTTACGCTCTTCAAGGCGCTTGAAAACAGAAATGATATGTAAAAACGGGCTTTATGCCCGTTTTTTGTACAGTGACAGCGTATCACCGAGCTTTCAAAAAAGTTCAAATTAATATCCCTGAGGAAAGGAGCCTGCTTATGCTGAAAAAGATACTCAGCGGCGAAGCCTGTGCAAAATGTCGGCTATGCTGTATCTTCGACCGCTATGATGTATGGGAAACTCCCGTATTTACACCTGAGCTGTGCGAAAAAATAAAAGCCGCCCGTCCCGAAACAGAATTCGTTACAAAGGACGGCGGCTATATATTCAAGGTAAAAGAGCTTCGCGGCGATGAGCTTTTCTCATGTCCTGCGCTCACCGAAAACGGCTGTATGCTGGGCGATGACAAGCCTTTCGACTGTAGGATATGGCCTTACCGCATTATGGAAGTGGGCGGCAGACGCGCCATAACCTTTGCTTCTATATGCGATGAGCTTTACCACAGACCCCTGTCTCAGCTTGTAGGCTTCCTCAAAGAGGGACTTGCGGACAAGATATTTGCCTACGCAGACCATCACCCCGAAATAGTCAAACCCTATTATGAGGGCTATCCTGTGCTGATGTTTGAACGCAAGCCGCTTTAAGTCCTGTCCTGATTGACTGAGAAAATATCAGCCACTTCGGTAAGGGTAATGTAGGCAAGAGGGTCTATTTTCTGGACTATCCCCTTCATCTTCATTACCTGAAAGCGGTTCACGACAAAATACAGCACTGTGCGCTCTTCTCCCGAATAGCCGCCCATTGCCTTTATGAGAGTCATTCCGCAGCCGAATTCCTTCATCAGTTCATCTTTTATATCGTCAGGACGCGCTGTTATTATCATCGCAGCCTTTTCGCGCTGAAGTCCGTCAACGATATAATCCACGGTTTTAAGCGCTGCGGCATATGTAACTATTGAATAAAGCGGCAGTATCCAGCTGTGTATCACTGCTCCGCAGATGATGTAGAGCACAACGTTATATACCATGACGAATGAACCTACGGACAGTCCGAGGCGCTTTGCAAATATTACTGCCATGACCTCTATACCGTCCATCGCACCGCCAAAGCGTATGGCAAGACCGCTGCCTATTCCCGATATCACGCCGCCGAACAGCGCACACAGAAGCAGGTCTGTTCCTGCGAGGGGCGAGGCTATGCTGACATCTATGGGAAGAACATCTGTTATGAGCCATGACATCACTGAATACACGGCTACGGTGTATATAGCGCATATGGTAAAGCTTCCGCCCTGTTTCCTTAGTCCGTACAGAAACAGCGGAATATTCAGCAGTATAAGGAATACCGAGAGGGAAAGGCTGTCGGGAGTAACCTGCGCAAGAAGCATGGATGTTCCCGAAATACCGCTGTCATACAGCTTGACAGGCATGAGGAACAAAGTAATGCCGAAAGCATTCACTGTTCCTGCCACAGTCAGCATGATAAAGCGGAATAGTCCGATCTTTCTGATAATTTCAAGTATTTTCTTCATAATCACCTCTGATAAATTATAAAAAGGGGCATCTTCTTTACGAAAATGCCACTTTGCACGATCACTTCTTGATCTTTTCTACGATATCGCCGACTTTATCCTTGACCTTTTCAAGGTTCTCTTTGGTAGCCACCTTGCTGATCATTTCCTTAGCCTTATCAATATTCTCTTTTGAAGCAAGCTTCTCGATCTTTTCATCGGGGAGGTCTATGCCTGTCTTTTTTTCAACTGCTTCTACTGCTTTTTTTATCTCCATAGGGGGATACCTTCTTTCCTAATAATTTGTAATTTCATTATATCACATCATTTCGTTAAAATCAAGAGCTTTTTAACATTAAAGGTGTTTTTTGAATAATTGCGCGAAATACAGGCATTTGCAACCGCTGATTGACAAATTGACAAGTACGGTTGCTTGTACGTAACCGCCAAAAATGATAAACTTAGACCATAGACCAATGGGATATGAACCCATAAAATTATGATCGGAGGAACATATATGATACTTGCAGACAAGATCATCGAACTCAGAAAAAAATCAGGAATGTCACAGGAGGAGCTTGCTGAAAAGCTTGGTGTCAGCCGTCAGTCAGTTTCAAAATGGGAGGGCGCACAGTCTACTCCCGACCTTAATCGCATATTACAGCTTTCAGAAATTTTCGGAGTCACCACAGACAGTCTCTTAAAAGACGATGCCGAACTCCCTGCTGAAAAAGCTCCCGACCATAAACCTGACGAGACAGAGCCGCCGCTCCGCAGAGTCTCAATGGAAGAGGCAAACAGATTTCTCGAAGAAAACGAAAAAAGTGCTCTGCTTTTAGCTGTAGGAATATTCCTTTGCATAATATGCCTAATACCACTGATAATACTTGATAATCTTACATCATTTGGCGATGCTGTCGGAACACCGATAATGTTTGCACTTGTAGCCATTGCTGTAACGCTGTTTATCATCTCAGGACAGAAGATGAAGAAATTTGAATACCTTGAAAAAGAGGGAATAGATACAGAATACGGCGTTTCGGGCATGGTCAGCGAGAAAAAAACAAAATTCGAGCCTAAACACAATCTCAGCATAGTTATAGGCGTAGTATTGTTTATACTTTCAATAGTTCCTACAATAATTATTGAAAGTATTTTAGGCGAAAACAAGATAACAGAGGCTGTTGAGCCGTCACTATTGTTTTTATTTGTTGCTGTCGGAGTAGCAATTATCACGCGTTCAAGCACAATAATGAACGGCTATCATAAGCTTCTTGAAGAAGAAAGCTTTACCCGCGAGAAAAAAGCTAAAAAAAGCTCTCCTTCACCTGCCCTCGTCATATTCTGGTGCATTGCAGCCTCACTGTATATAGTACTTAGCTTCATTACAAAGAGATGGGATCTGACATGGCTTATTTGGGTAATAGCAGGTATCCTCACCCCTGTAGTAATTATACTTTTCCCTAAAAAAAATAATTGACAAAATAACTACTTTCATGGTATAATCTTTGCAAAAGGGGGGGCATACCATGAAAAAATACGAGCCTCGAAGATCATTTCAACGCTGGTCCTGATAGTATTTATCGGCGGAATAATAGGCTTATTCTACTTTAGTCAGAATGGCAACGGCTATATGGCTGTATACTCGTTTTTCGGCATATGGCTCGCCGTATCGATTCTCGGACTGCTTTCAGATGTCATAATAGAGGAAAAAAATCCTCAGCAGGGATTATTCGTGTCTCTCGCCATCGGCATACTGGGCATGGCAGGAACAAGGATCGTGCAGGTAGGCGATAATCAGACGCGAATAAAGCTTCTGAAGATATTCTGTATCGGCGTTGCAGGCTTTTTTATAGTTTTGGGAATTATCCATGTGATACGTAAAGCAAAATATGATCTTTCATCAAAGGACAACTGTACTGTTCCAATAACCGCAAAATGTGTAAGCGTTGCACATGAGTCATATTCTTCAAACGGACAGCTCAAAAAATATATGTACATACCAACATACAGATACACCTATGAGGACAAGGAATACACCGTAGTTTCGGGAAAAACCATCATGGAACGCGGCAATGATATGGATTATGAGATATTCATTGATCCCGATAATCCAAAGGTGATCTTAGATCCCGATGCCGAGAAAAAAGGCATTGCAAGCGTCATAATAAGCGCCGTACTGTGGATAGGCATACCGTCATTTATTCTGATAATGATGCTGTACGGATTGAGCAAGGTACAGCTTTAAATCATACAATAATAAAAAGGCAGATCAGATGATCTGCCTTTGGTTTTATCAAAGCTTGTTCTTTTCTTCCTCGATGAGTCTGAGAAGATCGTCAACGGACATATCTGCGGCTTTCTTCTTGCGCTCATTGTGCTCTGTCTTGCTGATGATATCCGAGATATCAGGTGTGCTGCTCTTCTTTGGCGGCTTTGGAGCTGCTGTTGAAGGAGCTGACTGACTTCTCAGAGGAGTTGTCTTAGGAACATCGTTTCTTGACATCTCTGCAAGCTGGCTCTTTGAAAGAATACCTGTATTGTCTGTAATAGGCTCAGCAGGCTGCTGCTGAGGTGTGCTTGTGGTCTTGATATTGAATGTGCCTGTGCGCTCAGCCTCAGCTGTCTTGCGGAGCATCTCTTCTCTGAGTGCGTCTGCTGTAGGAGCTGTAGAAGATGAACCGCCAACATTCTTTGCGGCAAATGTGCTCTCTGCACTGCGCTGTGCCTTGAACTGCATTGTACGCTCTTTTTCCTTCTGATAAGGAGAATCAGGATTTACCTTCTTCTGGCTGAAGTTCTCAGCAATAGACATCTTCTTGCGCTCAAGCTCATTGCTTGGCTGTATCTCCTGTGATGGTTCAAACAGAGGATTGCTTGTCTTTTCGTGAGAAGTTCTTCTTGACTCTGAAAGGTCTCTCTGCTTTTCCTTTTCGTCATACTCATAGAAACCGAAATCATCATCATCCTCGTCCTTTGAAGAAGCTATCTTGGCAATGAGGAATACAACGAGAAGTACACACGGAAGAACGAGAAGTGCAAGTATACCCTTTATGCTTGAAGCAAATCTGAGAAATACACCAAGTTCCTTGCTCTCTGTATGACCTGTGCAAAGTGCGGCAATACTTTCTTTAGGGATAGACTCAGAGCTTCCTACATTAGAAGCGTCTGCGGTAGTGTATCTCTGTGAACCGTCCTCAGCGGAAACAATATCGTATATGCTGACAACGTGAAGTTTTTCGGGATCATTCGCAGGATAAGCAAGAACGATATCACCCTTTGCAATTGAAAGATCACTTGCATCAGGAGCGATAAGCGCCGCACCTTCTGTGACATTTCCGCCCATATTATCGGCTTCCTTGACAATATAGATGTAATTGCCGAATATCTTAGGGGTCTTGCCGCCTGAGAAGAAAATATTTACAACGATCGAAACTACGATCAGAATAATGCAGATAACGATAATAACAAATTTAAGTACTGAAAAACGTTTTTTATTTTCCATAAACATCACCTTTTCATTTTCTTTTGTTGCCTTTTAGTCTACACCTTTATTCCTCGCGGCTCTGTTTTTCGGAAACCGCTTTATCTATTATAACACATAATAATACAAATTTCAAACATTTTCTAAGTTTTATCTTTTAAAAATATTGAAATTTTTACAGAGTCAAAATTTTTCGTTTATATGCACAAATAATAATACATTATTTAGACGTTTCAGTCGATATGCACAACTCAAAATCGGCTTATTGCGGCGTGTTTTCATGTATTTTTGGTCATTCTTCGTAATATGTAGATTTAGTGGACAAATATTTGTTGAAATAACCACTTGAAATATCTAAAAAATCATAGTATAATTAAAATGTATACCGCTTGTAAAGTGATTTCTCCCAATTTTCCGAAAGCCGGTAGTAAACCAAAGGAGAATTTATACAAAAGGTAATAATGCCGCCCTGCGGCAGAATGGAGATAAGATATGGCTACAAAAAAAGCAAACCCTCTTATGGACAGGATCAAGGATGAATTTCCTAAAAAACTTCAGCTTCTGTACAGTGTTTCTCCCGAAGAAGCTTCAGACAAGCAGGTTTATCACGTTCTTTCCTCTATAATCGTAGAGATACTTGGGGCAAAGAGGCAGAGCTTCATCAATCATACCAACTCTGTAGGCGGTAAGCAGGTCTACTACCTTTCAATGGAGTTCCTCATGGGACGCTCCCTCAAAACAAGCATCTATAATCTCGAACTGGCTGACGGCATTAAGGAAATGCTCAAGCCATATGATATAAACCTCGACAAGATATACGAGCACGAGCCTGATGCAGGTCTCGGAAACGGCGGTCTCGGCAGACTTGCTGCCTGCTATCTTGACGGACTCGCTACTATGGGCTTCCCTGCTATGGGTCATTCAATATGCTATGAATACGGAATTTTCCAGCAAAAGCTTGAGGACGGCTGGCAGACAGAGCTTCCGGATAACTGGCTCCCCGGCGGTTCTGTATGGCTCGTTCCTAAGCCTGAGCTTTCTATAGATATCCACTTTGAAGGCGACCTTCAGGAATACTGGGACAACCAGTATCACTATATCTCCCACGTAAACTATAATACAGTTGTTGCAACTCCTTATGATATGTATGTATCAGGCTATGGTACAGACGGCGTTTCCGTGCTCCGTCTGTGGTCGGCAAAAGCTCCGAGCTTTGATATGGAGATGTTCAACAAGGGCAATTACGCAAGCGCACTTGCTCAGAATTCCATTGCAAATGCTATCTCAAAGGTGCTTTATCCTAATGATAATCATCTGGAGGGCAAGAGCCTCCGTCTGCGTCAGCAGTATTTCCTCTGCGCAGCTTCTATCGGCGACATCGTAAATACTCACATGAATGTTTACGGTACTCTCGAAAACCTCGCTGACAAGGTTGCTATCCACATCAACGACACTCATCCTACTCTCGCTATCCCTGAGCTTATGAGAATTCTCCTTGACGACTGCGGATACGGTTGGGATAAGGCATGGGACATCGTTACAAAAACTTTTGCATATACAAACCACACCGTTATGGCAGAAGCTCTCGAAAAATGGGATGTAAACCTTGTAAAGACTGTTATACCGAGAATTTTCTCTATCATTGTTGAGATAAATAACCGCTACTGCCAGTCTCTTATGGAGAGAAACGGCGGCGACAGCGCTAAAACTACACGTATGTCCATAATCAAGGACAATCAGATACACATGGCTACTCTCTGCGTTGCTGCTTCACACAGCGTAAACGGCGTTTCAAAGCTCCACTCAGAGATAATCAAGCAGTCTGTATTCCACGATGAATATGAGAATACACCTGAAAAATTCAAGAACGTTACCAACGGTATCGCTTACAGAAGATGGCTCTATCAGTCAAATCCTGCTCTTACCGACCTTCTCAGCAATATCATCGGCAAAAAGTTCATCAAGGACGGCGCTGAGCTTGAAAACCTGAGAAAATTCCAGGACGACAAGGAAGTCCTCAAAAAGCTCATGGACGTTAAGAAGGAAAATAAGGAAGCCTTCGCTAAGTACGTTAAAAACCAGTCAGGCATCATTCTCAATACAGACAGTATCTTTGACGTACAGGTAAAGCGTCTCCATGAATACAAGAGACAGCACCTCAATGTAATGAATATCCTTACGGATTACGCATATCTCCTCAATGACCCTGATGCTCCTTTCACTCCAAAGACCTATATCTTTGCAGCTAAGGCAGCTCCGGGATACTATCTCGCTAAGCAGATAATCAAGATGATATGGGCAATATCCGAGGAAATAAGGAAAAATCCTAAGATAAGCCAGAAGCTCTCTGTAGTATTCCTCGAAAACTACTGCGTAACCCTTTCCGAGCATCTCATGCCTGCTTCTGACGTTTCTGAGCAGATATCTCTTGCAGGTACAGAAGCTTCGGGTACAGGAAATATGAAGCTCATGCTCAACGGCGCAGTTACTCTCGGTACTCTCGACGGCGCTAACATTGAGATAAAGGAAGCCTGCGGCGACGAGAATATCGTTATCTTCGGTATGACA
>SFFP01000130.1 GCA_004556875.1 Ruminococcus flavefaciens | reverse complement strand
CCGCAGCCTGTACAGCAGCCTATAAGAAGTACAATAGCCGAAAATGCAGTTAATGTACGCTCCATGATATCACCCCTTATATAAAAGTGTTTCTGTTATATAAGTGTATTATGAAGGTCATTTCGTTGCATTTTCGGCTCAACTTTGTATGTATGCACAAATACATCACGCCATTTTTGTGAGTAACGCCTAACTCTTTGTCAGATATATGCCTGCTTTTTAAGAAGCGCGGAAATAGTTCTGCCAATTATGGCAAAATAGTTTATATCAGTAACAGACCACTTCTTAAAGCGCCCTATATAGCAGAAGGATATCATGCCCTTTATCATGTTATCCTCTGTTATGAGGTACTGAACAGCGCCGCCGATATTCTCTGAGGTCAGCTGTGCAAAGACATTGTCGTCACGCCCCTCAAGCTCGTTTACATTGTCGATGACAAAAATGCCGTCACCCGAAAATCGGTCAGTATAATTATTTTCAAACAAATATGCCGCACTTTTTGAAGCCGCATTTCCACAGCTCAGCATCAGTCCCATTTCACTTCCCGAAAAAACGCATATATCGTCGATATCGAACTGCGAACGTACCTGCTCGATAAGCACTGATATATCGGGAACTCTTCCAAGCACAAGATTTTCCGCAAGTCCGCTGACAAAGCCAAGCTTTTCGGAAGCTTCGCCCTTACTGCTGAGAAATGCTATCTTGTTCTCGATGTCCTTTTCCACAGGACCGTGTTTGTTTATATCATAGATAACATAGCGGTTCTGACCTTTTTCCTTAGCCAGATACAGAGCCTTGTCCGCCTGCATGAAAAGCTCGTCATAGCTCTCGCTGTCAACAGGATAAGTAGCAACTCCCATCGAACAGGTAACACGAAAATTTTCAAATCTGTCAGCGAATGCAAACTCCGTATTCGTCCTTACTGCGCGGAGAATACCTCTCAGGTCTTCCTCATCACGGGTATTTTCAAGAACTAAAAGAAAGCCGCTTCCGCTTATTCTTCCTGCAATACCGCGCGAGCCTATTTCAGACCTGATTATCCCTGCCACCTTATGTATGACCTCGTCACCGAAAAGATGTCCGTAGCCTCTGTTTATATCCGTAAAGTTGTCGATATCAAGGATAACAAGATTAACATTGTATGCAGGCTTTTCCGCAAGTATCTCCTGCGCAAAAGAAGTAATAGCACGTTTATTGAGAAGTCCCGAAAGCGAGTCCTTATTCGCTTCAAGCGCAAGGTTAACGTCTTTTGTCTTGCTTCGTGAATTGACCACCGAGATAACTCCGCAGACCTTCTTTGAGTCAGGCGACTCATACCGCGTTATACCTCTGAAAAGGCACATTTCACGGGTCTTGCCGTCGGTCAGCACAGATGTTTCAAATTCATGGTCAAAGCGGTAAACTCCACTCTGTATATCCCTGCACAGGGCATTGAATGTCTCGATATACCGCGTCATGACATAGCCTGCACTTACAGCACTGCTTCGCCATTTTTCAAGCTCCTCGTCAACAAGGACTATCTCACGGTAACATTCAAACATATATATGCGTATGCGCTTTGTCTCAAAGCTGTATTCAAAGGCAAGGTCAGACACAAGACTGAGCACACTGCGGTACTCCGAGACCTTGCTTTCACGGCTGTATGCCAGTGATTCAAGGGAGAATACATCGCTGAATGTTATGGAATAGAGCGGCTCTGCCTCGCCTGTGCCGAAAAAACGCACAGAAGCCAGTATCCAGCGGAATTCGCCGCTGAGGCCTTTCATACGGATAACAGTCCTGCGGACCTCTCCTGCCGCCGCATTCTCCATACATTCAAGAAGCCGCGGAAAGTCCTCATCGTCGATGGTGCGCCTTATGGAATAGGTAACGTCATTTCCGAAAAATGTAAAAAAAGCTTCATCTCCGCTCTGGGTATGAAAGCTTTTATCTACTACTACTCTGCCGACGCTGTAAAGCTTTTCGCTTATGAGACCACTGTTCATATGCCGCCTCCTCCAAAGTAATAATATCCCTTATTCAGAGGATTATATCCTCAAATTTTCCGCGTATAGCCTTTACAAGCTCCTGCGGTGAAAGTCTTATCTGAGTGCCGATGCGTCCGCCGCTTATATAGAAAAGCGGAAGAGGTTCAGCACTATTGTGTATAACCGTCATGAACTGCTTTTTCATTCCGATAGGCGTACAGCCGCCGCGTACATAGCCTGTTACAGCTGTAATGTCCTTAACGTGAAGAAGCTCTACCGACTTCTCGCCCACGCTCTTTGCCGCCTTTTTAAGGTCAAGCTCCAGAGCTACAGGGAGCAGGAAGCAGTAATAATTTCCGCTCTTACCGTGAGCAACAAGTGTCTTGAATGTCTCATCAAGAGGCTGTCCAAGCTTTTCGGCGGTGTGTATGCCGTCTATGAATTCCTCGCACTCATAGGTCTGAACGGTGTAATCTATTTTATTTTTGTCAAGAAAACGCATTGCGTTGGTTTTTAGTTCCTTGCCCATTTCTAACTCCCTAACGTATAATTAATCAGGTCCGCCCCATTTTACAACTTCAAAGCCTATCCATACATAAAAAATATGCGTTATCAAAAAAGCTGTGACAAAAACTATTCTAAGCTTTTTCAGTTCAGGCTCGCTGCCATTTTTCTCAGCATTTCGGATATGTGCCTTAGCATACAGAAAATATATCCCGCACCATATAAGTATATCGCCTATACCGATTAAAAAAAGCGCAACATCAAAATTATCAAGCATTTTTTATTCTCCATAAACAGGCGATACTATCTGCCCCATACACTACTTACTACTAACTGCTTACTTCTTACTGAATACGCAGCCGCAGTAATTCTGCCTGTAAAGGTTATACTGTCTTGACAGCTCTATGGAGTGCTTATATCCCTCATGCTTCTTGAAATCAGAGAAAAGATAGGGCACTCCTATCTCTTCCTGTAATCTTGCTCCGCACTCATTTATGAAAGTGCAGTCCTTATGCGGACTTATAGTGAGCGTAGTAGTGAACATATCACAGCCAAGCTCTTTAGCCTTTGCGCCTGCCATTCTCAGGCGAAGCTCTATGCACTTCTGACAGCGTTCTCCGCGCTCAGGCAGGTCTTCCAGACCTTTTGCCAGCTCATAGAAAGGCTTCGGGTCATAAGGCTCTTCAACTATTCTGATATCAAGTCCCATTTCTTTCACGAGCCTTTTAAGCTCATCAAGTCTGAAGGAAAACTCCTCCTCGGGAGAAATGTTGGGATTGCAGAAATACAGCGTTATATCAAAGTATTTGTCCAGCACCGTGAGAGTATGGCTGCTGCACGGCGCACAGCAGGCATGAAGCAGCAGCGACGGCTTTTCGCCGCTCTTTTCCAGCTCTGCAAGCTTTTTATCCAGAAGCAGACCGTAATTTGTCTTAGGCTGCTGAGTCATTACTTATCCTCAAGGTTTTTGAGAGCCTTCAGCTCTTCGCGGTTTACTCTTATCTCTGCATCCTTGAGAAGCTTTACCTCGCTTCTGTCAAGAGTTGCAGGAACTTCCGACTTATCGGTCTTTACGCGGAGCTTACCTGTAATAAGGTTAACGTCCTCGACTCTGCCCTTGTCGCCGTCTGGAGTTACTACGATAGCGCCTATTTTAGGAGTTATCTTGAGAAGCTCCTCATAAGCATTCTGCTCATTTTTGAGACAGCACATAAGTCTTCCGCAAGTACCCGATATCTTTGTAGGATTAAGGGAAAGTCCCTGCTCCTTAGCCATTTTTATAGATACAGGCTGAAAATCGCCCATATACTTCTTACAGCAGAATTCTCTGCCGCAGATACCAAGTCCGCCGAGTATCTTTGCTTCATCTCTGACACCTATCTGACGAAGCTCTATTCTTGTTCTGAAAACTGCCGCAAGGTCTTTTACAAGCTCACGGAAATCAACACGGTTCTCAGCTGTAAAATAGAAGAGAAGCTTGTTATTGTCAAATGTGCACTCTACGTCAACAAGCTTCATATTGAGCTTGCGGAATGCTATCTTCTCCTCGCATATTCTGAAAGCGTCCTTTTCACGCTGTTTATTCTTTTCAACTACCTTCATATCGTTGTCGTCTGCAAGTCTTATAATAGGCTTGAGAGGAGAAGATATCTGCTCGTCATCTATCTGACGGTTTGCGATAACTACCTCTCCGCACTCGACTCCGCGGACTGTCTCAACGATAGCATGGTCTCCCACCTTAGCGTCTATATCTCCGGGTGAGAAATAATATATTTTACCTACGCTTTTAAAGCGTACTCCGACTATTTCTTTCATAGAAAGCTCCTATCTATGGCTATCCTACGATATCCATTATCTCAGCGCCCAGCGCCGTAAGCGCCAGCGGTATACTTACATTGCTCTCGACAGCGCCCCATGCTCTTTCGATACTTGAATGTATCCTTGCCGACTGACTTGCCGTGATAAGCTCTGAAAGCTTTACAGCTGCATCATGGGAACAGCTGATCGTCTGCGAATTTCCGACCTTTCCGAGGACAGCCGCATCACGCACCAGCTTGTCGAGCATGGACAGCACCTCTCTTACGTCATTGCGTTCACGTCCGATTGAGAAAAAACCCAAACTGAGAGCGTATTCGTCCTTCCTTATTATACTATCAGCAAGGGATTTTGTCAAATCCACACGCTTTCTCATTTCTTCATCTGTTATATACGTCTCACACATTCCGATGTTGCCGTGAAAACAGCTTACTGCCCTGTGTATTTCATCAGGCTCATAGCCGCTTTCAGCAAGTGACTGCTCTGCTTCTTCCTCAGTACACAGCGAGGTATTAAAGCACACGCATCGAGAGATTATAGTCGGCAGAAATTCCGACTTTGAACCGCAGGTAAAGATAAAATAGGCATAATCAGGCGGCTCTTCGATCAGTTTAAGAAGTGCATTCTGTGTTCGTGTATCCACATTATGACAATCAGCAAAGATGTACACCTTACAGCCGCTGCTGTTATTAGGCTTTACATACGCATCAGCTATTACATCACGCGCCGCAGTCACGCTGTAGTTTCCGAGCTTTCCTGTTTTTTCGGGGAATATCACATCGGGGTGTATATCCTTGTCTATATTGACGCAGGTATTGCAGACTCCGCAAGGCTTCCCCCCCACAGGAGCTTCGCACATAAGCGCCTTTGTGTAATAACGCGCCATAAGCTTCCTGCCGCTGCCCTTTTCTCCGCATATAAGCAGAGAATGTGCTGTTCTTCCGCTTGAAGCCATAGCCGAAAGGGTTTCAAGAAGCTGTTTGTTTCCGTATATATTTTTCATGCTCATTCCTTTGTAAATGGAAGATTATCCTTACCGCTGACCATAAAAGGCACTGCTCTTTTATGACAGCATATATGATTTACGGGCTCCATTCCGCCGTATTCGCCGTCTCTTGTCCATGTAAAAGGCTCGTCCGACAGATTTGTTATGGTTATCTCATTTGTACGGAAAAAGATGATATTCTTATTTTCCATATTATTCTTGATAAGTGAAAAAGCGGTCATTCCAAGCTCTGCGGCATTTTTAGGCTTTCTTACAAGGGTCACCTCAAAAACTCCGTCATCAAGCAGGAAATCCTTCATATTTATCATACCGGCAACAGAAGATGTATTTGTCACCATACCGTATAAAAAGTCATCTTCTATTACATTTCCTTCATATTCTATTCTCAGCGGCTTTGCCTTTATACTTCCGATATGTGCTGCTCCGTCTGCGATATATGCAGCGTGTCCGAATACATTCTTGATCTTCTGAGGAGTTTCATAGGTAACATTGGTAAATGCTCCGAAAGCCACTACATATGAAAA
>SFFP01000129.1 GCA_004556875.1 Ruminococcus flavefaciens | reverse complement strand
AATACTTATCCCCTGTATACGGCGACTTCTGAGCGTTGAAAATCTCCCTCAGAAGCATTTTGCAGGCAGCACCGCCGCCTATTATCATGGTACGTTTCGCACTGTCGCTGAATTTAACTTCTGCTTCCACAATAAACCTCCCAAACTCCGCCCCCTGGCGGAATGAATTTCAAATCATATTTTTTCAGAAATATATCTCTTTATTTCAGCAAAGCATTCATCAGGCTCGCCGTTATTTTCAAATCTTACGGTAATTCCTGCCTGAGAGAGCTTTTCATCGGAAAAATCCTCACTGTCCGCGATAAATCGGCGGCAAAGCTCGGTATACTTTGGTGAAGACTGTTTCCGTTCGCGCTCTACAGCACGTATAAGCCTTATATCATCAGCAACCTCGATATACAAAGGGATCACCCTGTCACTTCCGTAAAATTCCCTTATCTTTATGTACGATTCAAGAGTACCTATGCCTATACAGTTGCCTTTTCCGAGAGCGATGCTGTCTTCAGCGGTAAAATATGTCCACTTGCCGTATATAGTATCATATGTGCGTTCTTCGATGACCCTGCCCTCTTTCAGCATCTCCTCGAAGACCTTTCTATCAACGAAATGGTATTCCCTGCCCTCAGTCTCATTGTCTCTGACAGGACGGGTAGTATACAGAACTATCGGGATAAGCTCCAGCTCAGCGACAGCACGGCTGAAGAATGTATCCTTACCCGATGAACTTTTCCCCATAATATAAAATATGTGGTTCATTTTACAAGCTCCGAAAACAAATTCATTTTTTCGCAGATTACTCCACTATATTTTCATTATATCACACCGCCCTCAAGAAATCAAGAGCACAAAATGACATTTTGTTAGTATTCTCGTCATATATTGCGGAAATAGTCTAATTAAACGAAATATCTCTTTTAAGCCGAAATTTTATAAGCAAATATGCTGTTTTAAACGGATAATTTGTAAATTTTCCGTTGCACGGCTTTACATCGGGCAAAAAAAGTATTAAAGTATTATGTGGAAAACGAAAACATGAACGGAGGTCATTTTGCATGAGAAAAAGAGAAAAACTCACTTGCAGAGCATTGTCTGCTATGGCGGCAGCTGTTATCGCAGCAGGTTCACTTGCACCTGTTTGCACTCAGCTCGTTCCTATGACGGCAATTGCAGGACAGCAGCTTGGTCAGACGGATTTTGAGGACGGAGTCGGACTGCCATGGCATATCGTAGAGTCTGCTCCCGGAGAAATGAATTTTGAGATCGACAACGGAGTTTATACAGTCGAGATCGTAAACCCGGGCGGAGTTTCCCGCGGCGGCGATGACCGCTGGGACTGTCAGTTCAGACACAGAGGACTGAAAATAGTCTCAGGGCACAAGTACAGGGTATCCTATGAGATAACACCCTCTGAAAGCGGAAAATACTACACCAAGATAGGAAACCTTGACGGCGATGTTGAGATATGGCACAACATGATGGCTGACAACGGTCCTGACCTGAATTCCACATGGGATTGTATCCAGATAAACAAAAACGAGACTAAAAAGGTAGACGTTACTTTTACTGCAAGTCAGTCTCTTGACGTTGCTGAGTGGGCATTCCATCTCGGCGGCGACGGTAAGTACACCAACGGTGACTGCTTCCCTGCAGGCACTAAGATAGAGTTCGACAATATGTCCCTCATCGACCTTACAAGCGACGAAAACGACTACCCCGAGACAGAGCCTTATGAACGCGCAGGCATACTCACCAATCAGCTCGGCTATTTTACTGACAGAGCAAAGAGAGCAACTCTCCTCAGCGACTCAAAAAAGCCTGTTGAGTTCACCCTCAAAGATGAGTCGGGCAAGGAAGTTTACAACGGCGAAACTATCCCATTCGGTCTCGATAAGGACTCCGATGATGAGGTGCATATCATCGACTTCTCAGACTTTAACAAAGAAGGCACTTTCTACCTTGAGGACGAGGACGGAAACGAAAGCCACTTATTCAAAATAGGCGGCGCTGAGGACTACTCTTCACTGCTTTACGACTCCCTCAATTACTTCTATCAGAACAGAAGCGGCATCGAAATAGAGAGCGATTTCATCTCGTCAGGCGATACCTCTGCACTTGCCCGTGCGGCAGGTCACCCAAAGGATATGGCTGAGATAGAACAGACATGGGGTTACAGCGGAAGCAGCGGCTCTATAGATGTTACAGGCGGCTGGTACGATGCAGGCGACCACGGAAAATACGTGGTAAACGGCGGCTTCTCACTGTGGCTCATGCAAAATCAGTATGAAACTGCCCTTAAATACGGCTTTGAGGACGTTTATGCCGACGGCACTATGCTCATTCCCGAAAACAATAACGATATCCCCGACCTTCTCGACGAAGCCCGCTGGGAAATGGAATGGATGCTGAAAATGATAGTCGACAGCGGCGAATACAAGGACATGGCTTACCACAAGGCTCACGATGAAAAGTGGACCGCCCTCGGTATCGCTCCTGCCGATGACGAAATGAAGCGTATCGTAAAACCGCCTACTACTGCGGCTACGCTCAACCTCGCTGCTTGTGCCGCACAGGCTGCACGACTCTGGAAGGATATCGACAGCGACTTTGCAGATGAATGTCTGGAAGCTGCCGAAAACGCCTTTGCTGCTGCAAAGAAGCACCCCGATATGTACGCTCCCCTTGACGAGTCTATAGGCGGCGGTGCATACGGTGACGATGATGTTGAGGACGAATTCTGCTGGGCAGCTCTTGAACTCTTCATCACTACAGGCAATGAGGACTATTACGACGAAGCCACCGAGAACAAGTTCTTCCTCGATATCCCAAAGACTCTTGGCGGCGGTGAGAGCGTTGATACCGTGGGCAGCTTTGACTGGGGAAACACAGGTGCACTTGCTACATTCAGCGCCGCACTCAATCCCGATAAGTTCGACAAGGAAGACGTTGAGATAACCAAAGAAGCCATAGTTTCAGCTTCAGACGAATACATATCTATTGAAAATAATCAGGGCTACGGACTCCCCTACGGACAGAGCACTCTCAGCTACAATGACAGCGACGAGGGATATATCTGGGGTTCAAACTCTTTCGTTGCAGATAACTCTATCGTTATGGCTTACGCTTACCTTCTCACTGAGGAAGAACAGTACCTTGACGGCGCTATCGGCGGTATGGACTATCTGCTGGGCAGAAATGCTATGGACTATTCCTACGTTACAGGCTACGGCACACACGCTGTTGAACACCCTCACCACCGCTTCTGGGCAAATCAGATAGATGATACTTTCCCATGCGCTCCGAACGGCGTTATGTCGGGCGGACCTAACTCAGGTATGCAGGACCCGTGGGTACAGGGTTCAGGCTGGAAAAAGGGCGAGATACCGCCTCAGAAATGCTACCTTGACAATATCGAGGCATGGTCTGTAAACGAGTGTACTATCAACTGGAACGCTTCTCTTGCATGGCTCACTGCCTTTACCGCACAGGAGGCAGATGACGAGGGAATAACCGTTACTCACCACAGCAACGGCAAGAGACCTGACACTGATGATGATGAAACCACAACAAAGACATCTAAAGACAAATCAGATAAGACCACCACAAAGGCTCGCAGGTCAGATGACAGCGACAAAAAAGAGACTAAGAACGAAAGCTCAGGCAGTCTCGCAAAGATAGCTCTTATTTCCGGTGCAGTCGTTATCGGACTCATCTCACTTGAGCTTTTCATCTACAAAATGGCTAAGCTCAAAAAGAAATAATCAGAAGATACAGCCTTCCGATATGGAGGGCTGTTTTGGTATCATTTGTCATCTCAGCATAGTCAACCGCCTGTAATTCCACTGAATTTTCATTTTGCTATCACATTAACGGACAAACTCAGGCTTGACTTTTTTTGAAATACGTAGTATAATATTCTATATTTATTAATTAGGAGTGTGTTTTTTACATGAGTAAAGGAAACGGCTTTTTCAGTAATCTGAAAAAATCCACAAAGATAACCCTCGTCTCTTGCGGCTGTTTCATTGCACTTTCGGCAGCTATCCTCTTCTTCTTTGTAATGTTCCCCATCACACCGTCAGAAAAGGTAATTTCAAGCTTCGGACGTGAAAGCATTTACAAAAAGGATGTCACAGGAACTACTGTCACATCAACTGCTGTAACAACATCAAATAACGATATAATCGTAGCCAAATCGTCAAAGACCACCACAACTTCTGCCAGAACCACACGTACAGAAATGCCAAAGATAACATCAGGCTCAGGCTTCTATACAGGTCAGAAGATACCGTCAGGCGGTACTCCCGGTGAGAATTACTATACACCTACCTTCCAGACTACCACAACATCTGCGGCAGGCGGCTATTCAAACGGTGAATACCCGATATCCAGTACACCTAACGGCAGCGGCACAGGCACTGTAACAACACCTGTAAGCGGCGGCGAAGTAACTCCACCTGTTGAGGGCGGCGGTACAGAGGTAACTCCACCTGTTGAAGGCGGCTCAGGCGGCGGCGGAGAAACTCCTGCTCCTGTTGAAGGCGGCGGCGGTTCAGAAACACCTGCTCCTGTTGAGGGCGGCGGTGCAGCACCTGCGGCTGAATAACTGAATATGAATTTAAGCCATAGTATTTCTGTTTTCATCAGAGTGCTGTGGCTTTCTTTTATTAGTGAGTAGTTAGCAGCCCATGAATTGAGATTGGAGAATAGTTGTGTCCTCTTTCTCGGACGTATGTGAATATACGCTGCTCACTATCAAACAAAAAACCCCTGAGACACTCAGGGGCATTACTTTTATACAGCTGTCAGAATACAGCCTTTTTTATCATGTCAAGCTCTTCGAGAGAGATACAGTTCGGGATATCCTCATACTTCATAACCGAGAGAAGCTCATCTATCTCTGCCCAGCACACCTCAGATACCTCCGATGACTGGAGCGTAAGGTCCTCTATCTCGATATGCTCACGGCATATGTATACAGCCACAAGCTCGTTATCATGTATGTCGCCTTTTGTATATTCAGCCTTTTTAAGACCAATGAATTCAAGCTTGCTGCGGTCAATATCAAGTCCAAGCTCCTCGTGCACTTCTTTAAGCGCAGTATGGCGGAACTCCTCGCCCTGTGACACATGACCTGCCGCAGAAACATCATAACAGTCGGGATTGATATCCTTTTCGTGTGCACGCTTCTGCAAAAGCACAAATATACCGCCGTCACGGCGCTTTATCATCCATATGTGAACTGTGGGGTGAAGCTCTCCGTCCCTGTGGACAAGAGTCCTCGGCTTGCTGTCAGCAGTTATCCTTGCCTTGTCGTCGATGAGATTGAGGAACTCGTCAACTATAAACTCCACCTTTATCTCAGAGTCCTCCTCGGCAGCTTCGGTAAATACCGCCTTTATCTCGTCAACAGTCTCGTTCACTATATCCTCATTAGAAACATACACCTTGTATGAAGCAGGCGAACCCTTTTCCGCAATTGCTCCCGCAAGGGTGAACCTGTCCTTTATATCCGCATCTCCAAGCTTTTTGGCAGTCTCGGCATAGAGCTTATCCTCAGCCGCAAGTCTGCTCAGAAAAATTTCAACATCTTCCATAATACCCTCCATAGATATTATTTGCCTGTAATAACATTCTTCAGCGGTATACATTATATACCTATGCGAGGAAAATGTCAAGTATTTTTTAGCTATAATACAAAAATAACAGGCAGCTTCAAAAGGCTGCCTGTTTTATTACTGATGTGAAGTGATCAGAAATCGATACGAGGCATTTCATCATTGCCTGTAAGTACACTTGTAGTGATAACGTCCTCATTTTCAAACTCGATTATCTCTATCT
>SFFP01000128.1 GCA_004556875.1 Ruminococcus flavefaciens | reverse complement strand
TTACTATTCTACCATACTTGGAGGTTATTTTTAAGCTTTTGCTAAAGCATTTTTATTCCCCCAGTAGAACTGGGGGTTTAGTTACGCTAAAGCGCCAACAAAGCAGCCGTATTCTCACATCGGGAATACGGCTGTAATTTTTTGAGACAAAACAGGCTCTTATGCAGAGAGTCTGTATTTTTCATGATACGAATTGTAAGCGCCGATAAATTGCTCGGAGCGCTGTGCTTTCAATTCGTTGAGATAGACATGACTTCTCATACTGGACTTTGCGATCTGGATAATTGACACTGCGATATTGGAGCAATGGTCGGAAACTCTCTCGCAGTTTATCAGCAGGTCGGACAGGTAAACGCCCAGTTCAGGACTGCATTCGCCTTTGCGAAGTCTGTCGATATGCTTATCCCTGATCTCAGCAGTGAGATCATCAATAACTTCTTCAAGAGGCTCGACATTCAGTGCAATTTCGGTATCATTACCTGCAAACGCCTTTACGGTAAGACCTGATATTTCTGTCAGTGCGGCAAAAAGCGTAGAGAAATCGTCTTTCGCACTGTCTGAAAAGCTCTGGCTGTTACGTTCCATTTCCTGCGCTATCTCGATCATATTGATAGCGTGGTCGCTGATACGCTCAAAGTCGCTGATCGTATGCAGAAGCTCGGTGACGGTGCGGCTGTCCTCGTCCGTCAGGCTGACAGCAGATAATTCCAGCAGGAACGTGGAGAGCTGGTCTTCCATTTCATCAAGGAGCTGCTCCTTTTCCTCCACGCTCAACACAGCCTTGTCCGAATAATCAAACATTGCCCGAAGCGTTTCATGGAGTGCTTCCTTTGCTTCCTGAGCCATGTCAACCGTCTTTTCTCTGCACTGTGAAACAGCGAGAGGCGGTGTTGCGATAAGGCGCTTGTCAAGCAGAACAGCCACCTCGGCTTCTTTGGAATCGGGTATCAGCTTTTTGGCGAGCTTTACAAGCTGATTGGAGAAAGGCAGAAGTATCAGCGTAGTGACGATATTGAAAATGGAGTGTACAGCGGCAATTTCCACTGCACCGATCGGCTTATCCACAAAGCTGAAATGAATGAACGCATCAAGTCCGTAGAATACCGTAAGGCAAATTATCGTACCGATGATATTGAATGACATATGCACCACGGTCACTCGCTTTGCGTTCTTGTTGACACCGATTGATGATATCAGCGCCGTCACGCAAGTGCCGATATTCTGTCCCATGATGATCGGAATAGCCATTCTGTAGGAGATCGTGCCTGTCAGGGAAAGTGCCTGCAAGATGCCAACAGATGCCGCTGAGGACTGTATAATACCTGTGAATACAGCGCCGAACAGAACGCTGAGAAGCGGATTTTTGAATGCCACAAGAAGTTTGCTGAAGCCTTCCATTTCTGCAAGGGGCGATACAGCGTTCTTCATCAGCTCCATACCGAACATCAGCACCGCAAATCCCACCATGATAGTACCGATGTCCTGACGTTTTTTCTTTTTGCTCATCATTATCATAATAATGCCGATAAGAGCAACGATAGGAGCAAAGTTTTCGGGCTTGAGCATTGAGATCAGCACATTATCGCTCTTGATACCGGCTGTACTGAGCAGCCATGCTGTCAGAGTTGTGCCGATGTTGGAACCCATGATAACGCCGACGGTCTGTTCAAGCTGCATGATGCCCGAATTGACAAGTCCGACGAGCATGACCGTCATAGCTGACGAGGACTGAACAGCAATGGTGATGCCTGCACCGAGGGCAAGGCTCTTGAAGGGATTGGAGGTCATTTTTTTGAGAGTCGCTTCCAGTTTGCCGCCTGCGATCTTTTCCAGACTTTGTGACATAACGTGCATACCGAACAGGAAGAAGGCAAGTCCTCCGCATAGGGTACATATTGAAAAGATATTCATACAGTTTCCTCCGAAATTATCTAAGTACTGCGAATACAACATCAGCAGCGTAGATTAGCACCATGACAGCACCCTCAGCTCTGCCGATTTTTTTCGTCCTTGCAAAGATCATAGTTATAACGCTCACCACAACAAGCACCGCAAGGTCTGTCACCGATGCAAGGTTTACGGTGATAGGGTGTATCGCTCCCGAAATGCCGAGGATAAACAAGAGATTGAAGATATTTGAACCTACCACATTTCCCACAGCAAGACCGTTCTCGCCCTTGCGTGATGCAACGACTGAGGTAACAAGCTCAGGGAGCGATGTGCCGATAGCAACGATAGTAAGACCTATGAGTGTTTCCGACATTCCGAATGTCGCTGCAATGGCTTTTGCACTGTTAACAACGAACTGTCCGCCTGCGATGATGCAGACAAGTCCGACCAGTATAAGCAGGGCACATTTCCATAGAGGCATGAGTTCGCTGTTTTCTTCCTGTTGCGGTGATTTCCTTGCTGAACGAATTAGAATCACGATATAGCTTATGAAAAGAACCAGCAGGATAATGCTGAATATCCTGCTCACCTCGCCCACGTTATCGCTCATGGCCGCAGAGGTGATATTTCCTTTCAGCACAAACGGAAGTCCGACTGCACCAAGTGTCAGCAGGGTTATTCCGATCGAAAGCGGAAAGTCACGCTTCATGATAACAGGCTCAATCGGAAGTGGGTGTATCATAGCGCAAATGCCAAGCACCCCAAGAAGATTGAAAATGTTTGAGCCTGTCACGTTGCTCAGTGCTATCTCGTTAGCCCCTTTGAGAGCTGCCGAAGTGCTGACGGCAAGCTCAGGCGCACTTGTTCCCATTGCAACGATCGTCAGTCCGATAATAACGCCGGGGACTTTGAAATTTTTTGCAAGTGCAGAGCTTCCGTCCACAAAGAAGTCTGCCCCCTTGATAAGGGCAAGAAAACCAACTGCAAGCAGCAGTATATTTAAGAATAGTTCCATTTTTTTATACTTTCCTTTCTTCTGAAATTACTGAAATCTGACAGAGATGCTTGTTCCGACACCCACTGTGCTTTCCACATCTATCTTAGCGCCGTGACGCTCTGCGATATGCTTTACGATAGAAAGCCCGAGACCCGTGCCGCCTTTTGCACGGCTGCGGCTCTTGTCGATGCGGTAAAATCGCTCGAATATACGGGGGATACTCTCCTGCGGTATGCCCAGCCCCGTGTCGGTCACAGTCAGCTTTTTGTCAGCGATCTTTATTTCGATATTGCCGTTTTCACGGTTATACTTTATCGCATTATCCACAAGGTTGTATACAAGCTCGGTGATCTCCGTCCGGCTGCCTGTGATGATCGTGCTTTCTCCGCTGACTGTCATTCTGATACCACGCTTTTTTGCCTGCTGTGAGAGCCTTTCTTTGCAATCCTCGGCAACGGCTTTAAGGTCTACCTCGTCATCAAGGGGCGTGTCACCGATACTGTCAAGCTCGGAAAGCCGCAGGATGTCACCGATGAGCGCAAGCATACGGTCAGACTCTTTTCTGATCTTTCCTGCAAACTCCACGCAGTCTGTACCTTGTGCCATTCCCGATTCTATCAGCTCTGCATAGCCAGAAATGGAAGTCAGCGGAGTTTTAAGCTCATGGGAAACATTAGCGGTAAACTCCTGCCGCATTTCACTCTGGGCATTTCTTGCACTGCGTATCTCCTCCACAAGCGGTATTACTTCGGGGTATAGACCGCTTTCCTCGGGCGGAGCATTTGTGCGGATAAGCTCGGGTATTCTGCGAAATGGTGCTATCAGGTTGTTTGTCAGCTTCACAGACACAAGCAGTGAAACAATAATGATCCCCAACACAATGATTAATATGATAACGAGGGAATGCTCAAACAGCGAAAAGATAGAATCCGCCTGAATGGACACTCTCAGTATATTTCCGTCATTAAGGCGCAGGGCATAGTAATAGTCCTCTGTACCTATGGTGTCGGAGAAGCGTGTGTCTGTACCCGTGCCGTTTTCGATAGCAGACTTTATCTCAGGGCGGTCAAGGTGATTTGGCATTTCCTGCGGATCAGCGCTGCTCTCAAAAAGGACCGTACCGTCATTTTCGATAAGTGTTATGCGGAAATCCTCGCCTGTGAAGCGGTCAAGCTCGGTGATCGGATCACCGCTGTCATAGCACCGTGCCACCAGGTGACATTCATGTGCAAGATTTTCCTTGACCTCCTTACGGAAGAAATTATAATATGAAACAGTTGTGATAAGGATACCGATGATCGCCGTTACAACGCCCATATAGAACAGGTGCAGATTGATCTTTCTCTCCATATCACTCGTCCTTATCCAGCTTGTAGCCTACGTTTCGGACAGTTCCTATATATCTTCCGCATTCACCCAGCTTTGCTCTCAGAGTACGGATATGCACATCAAGGGTACGCCCCGTGCTTTCCTGTCCCCATACGGTATCGATGAGATAGTCACGGGCGAAAGCCTTTCCGGGACTTTTTATCATCGTTTTCAACAGTTCAAATTCTTTGTATGTAAGCTCTGTCTGCTTACCCGATATGAACACCTTTCGGGTATCCTCAGAAAGCAGTATCTCAGCAAAACGGTATTCATTGCTCTGATTTTTCCCTCTCAGCCTTGCCTTCACACGGCTTACAAGCTCCATAACGCCAAATGGTTTGCAAAGATAATCATCAGCACCCAGGTCAAGCCCCTTCACACGGTCAAGCTCTGTTGTCTTTGCGGAAATGATTATGACCGGTATTTTTTCGGTAACAGGATCATTACGCAGCTTGCTGAGTATCGTCAGTCCGTCATCACCCGGCAGCATAATGTCAAGCAAAATAAGATCGGGAACAGCTTTTGCTATCGCTTTATAGAACTCTTTGGAGCTCTCAAAGCATTCGGTATCATAACCGTTACTCTTCATCGCATATGCTTCAAGTTCACGGATATTATCATCATCTTCAACGATGTATATAAGCATAGTATCACACTCCTGATACTATCATTATAGCAAGTTTATGTTAATTTGAACAGTACCGAAAGGTTAAACCTATGTTAAATAGGCTTAAACTCGTTTTGTTAATTGACTTTGAGGCGCTCGCCTGATATAATAATAGAGAGAAATAAAACGCCGTTTTTTGAGAGGAGAAGTGAGTAATTGAGAAAGATCAGATCAGTCATGAAAGAACTTGATCCTAAAGTGTTTATCGCACTTACGATCGCAGGTATCATCAATGCTTTCGGAGTTACGATATTTTTATTCCCTGTAAAGCTGTATGACAGCGGAATTTCAGGTTTGTCGATGCTGCTCGATCAGGTCACACCGTCAGGTATGACGCTATCATTATTTCTGTTGCTGCTTAATATCCCGATATTTGCCTTTGGACTGAGAAAGCAGGGCATCGCATTTACGGTATATTCGATCTTCACAGTCGGTGTATATTCACTGATGTCATTTCTGATAATGAAAGTGTTTCCGATAGATGTTTCTTTCATATCTCCGCTTGCAGGCTCAGATCTTTTGCTGTGTGCTATCTTCGGCGGTGTCATTTCGGGTATAGGCAGCGGACTGACGATCAGGTTCGGCGGTGCTATCGACGGCATAGATGTTCTGTCTGTTATCTTTTCAAAGAAGATAGGCATTTCTATCGGAACGTTCGTTATGATATTCAAT
The DNA here is from genome assembly GCA_004556875.1 of Ruminococcus flavefaciens. Classification (GTDB taxonomy): domain Bacteria; phylum Bacillota; class Clostridia; order Oscillospirales; family Ruminococcaceae; genus Ruminococcus; species Ruminococcus flavefaciens_S. The sequence goes on along the minus strand of SFFP01000128.1, from coordinate 245 downwards.
ACCATTCTGTATATCATTTGCGGAATTACGATAAAAAGCTGGATATTACCGCTTTATTCGATAGTAACTTACTATATCGGCTCACGCACAGTTGATTTTGTGGTAGAGGGCATTGATAAGTCAAAATGCGCTATGATAGTTACCACAAAGGCAAGCGAAATATCTGATGCACTGGCTGAAAACTTCGATTCAAGCGGTACGATAGTAAATGCTATCGGAGGGTATTCAAAGGAAAGCAAGGAGAT
>SFFP01000127.1 GCA_004556875.1 Ruminococcus flavefaciens | reverse complement strand
TTACTATTCTACCATACTTGGAGGTTATTTTTAAGCTTTTGCTAAAGCATTTTTATTCCCCCAGTAGAACTGGGGGTTTAGTTACGCTAAAGCGCCAACCAAAAAGCTCCGCGAATCATATCCGCGGAGCTTTAAAATTACATATTACTTGATAAGACCGATGCCCCAGATAGTGAAGCTGCCGCTTCCGCTGATGGAAACATCAAGATCACTTGTAGTATCCTGATAGTAGCCAAGCTCTGCGTCAGGACCGCCCCATGTGTACTGCTTGTTACCGTTGACCTTTGTGGTCTTGCCGTTTACAGTAACATTGATGCTGCCCATACCCGAGCTGTTAGCCTTGAATACGATTATGAGTCCCTTGCCTGTTGTCTTGAACTTCATCGGATTGCTTCCGTTGAGAGTGTAAGAGTAAGGAAGTGAATTGTAGCCTGTGCCCGATGTCCATGAACCTGCACTGAAACCTGTGAGATCCTTTGGATTTACGTTTACGCAGTCTGCGTACTCAGCGCCGTAAACGTACTTTGTAGGCTGAGTATAGCCTGTTGACTGGTTTTCAGACTTTAATGCCTGACGTACAAAGTAAGCCATACAATCTGCAACGAGCTGACCGCCCTTCTGATGCGGGTGATACTCGTCTGTGTAGTAATCGCTTGCCTTGAGGAAGCCGCTGTTGAATGCCTTTGTAAGAGCATCGTCCATGCTAATTACAGGGATATCAAAGTTCTTACCGATAGGGTACATCTGTGACTGGCTTGAGAAACCGCCCTGCGCACGAGTAATGATGATACCTACAGCAGGCTCATTAGGCATATCAAGGAACTTCTTGATACAGCTCTCGAAGCACTTCTTGTACATGATATCCTCATGGTCGTTTACTGAGAATTCAAGGAAGATGATATCAGGCTTCTGTGAAACGATATCCTTTTCGCTGCGTACAAGTCCTACAACGGAAGAAGTACCTGACATACCTGCGTTTATTTCCTTAAATCCGCCCTTAGCGAATGTTGTCTTGAGGTAATTTGAGAATGGTGTTGTGTAGTTCTTGCCCTCAGTGATAGAACCGCCGAGGTAAGCTACTGTAAGAGGTGAACCGTTCTCAGCTGCATTGAGCTTCTGAGCAAGTCTGTATGTGTTGCCCATATGCTTGATGGAGTTCTTATAGAATTCGATATACTGAGCTGAAGCAGTCTCCTGATAGTTATCCCACTTTGAAGTATCTACCTGTGGTGCAGGAGGAGTTTCAGGCTCTGGCCACGATGTTATCTTGCCAAGAATGAACGACTGGATATTAACAAGGTCATTTACCTCGAACTTTCCGTTCTGGTCAACGTCAGCAGCCTTGAGGTCAGAACCGCTGAGGTTACCTGCGATTATACCCTTTCTTGCAGCTATCATATCCAGTGAATCGATAGCGCCGTCAAAGTTCACATCACCGAGAATGACCTGTTTAGGAGGCTCTGCGCCGTTTATAGCTGTTCCTTCAGGAGCACCGACAACATCATCGATGAAGAAGCTGATGTAGTCTAAATCGCCCTCATCTGTCTCTACATAGAGTTGGAGATCAGATGCGCCCTTTGGGATAGTATAGCTGAGATTTGAAAGCTGTACCCACTCGCCCTTCGGAACTGTAACAGATGCGATATGATCGTACTTTGTATCAGTACCGTCTGAATACTGGAGCGAGAGCTGGAAATTCTGCTCGGAAGGTCCGCTGTTATACTTTACGTTTGCAGCAAAGCTGTAAGCATTTCCGGGAACGAATGTCCTTGCGCTGAGGCTTTTTACTGCGCCGTTCCATGTTGCGGTTCTGCCCGAAACAGCAAGGCTTCCGCTGCCGCCTAGCTTTTCAGATGAAGAAGCTTCAACAGTTGCTGCACCTCTTCCTGACCAGCTGTTTGTACCGCCGTCATATGTGTCGTGGAAGAAGTATCCATCCTCATCAATATTCTTTGAAGGGTCTACAGCTTCGCCCTCAGTAGAAAGAACGAAAGTTGTAACGCTCTGTGCAGGAAGTGAAGCTGAGAAGCTTGTTCCGTTTGCGCTGAGCTCCTTCTTTGAAATGTTTGCAGAAGAAGAAGTTGTATAGCTGTCAACATAAGAGATAGTCTCGCCGCTGCCCATTGAGAACTCCTGATTTACAGCTGAGTTGTTCTTATTGATAGCAACTACGGAAACGTTTCCGTCTGTATTCTTGTATGCAGATACAAGAACGTTGCTGTTAGGCTGTTCTGTTACGCCGATACGCTCTGCCCCCGGACGAACCCACTTTGAATACTGAGCCATGCAGTAGCCGCGCTTACTGATAGTGCCGTTTTCCTTCATAGGACCGTAGTTTCTTCTGATGTACCACCATACATAAGCATTGAGGTTTCCGACTACAAGTCCGTTGTGGATATTTTCAGCTACCTGAAGAGCCTCAGGCCAGCGGTCATTGGAATCAGCTTCACTGTTTGGTACATACACCTCTGTCATCCAGATATCCTTGCCGCAGTTTTCAAGTGAAGGGAAATCCATCTGGCTGCGCTGTGTACCATAGAAATGAGTACCGAAAAGATCGGTATTTGCCATTGCCTGAGAATTACCGAGGATAGCATTGTAGATATCCTTCTTGTACTGGAAGCTCTCAGGAGACATAAGCTTTACATTTGTGCCTTCTTTTACAGCCTTGCCGTACTGAGCTGTGAACGAAGCAAGGTCACTTGCACTCCAGTATGTCCACTCGGAAGCATAGTCAGGCTCATTCTGTATAGAAATAGAGTAAAGGTCGATGCCCTGTCCTTCCATGTACTTGCAATAGCTGTTGAGATGCTGAGCATATTCTGCCCACTTGTCCTTTTTCAGCTGGTACTTACCACCCTGAAGTCCGCCGTTTACAGTGTTGCGGATAGCTGCAGGAGGATTCCACGGTGTTGCGAATACAGTTGCGCCAAGCGCCTGAGCACGCTTAGCTGTCGGAACAGCTCTGCTCCACGCGTTGCTGTCATCGCTTACATAGATACGAAGGATAGTAAAGCCAAGCTCATCTTCGCCGTTGCCGAAAGCCTTCTGTACCTGTGCATCTGTCATATCTCCCTGTGTTATCCACTCAGGAAGATTGATTCCTCCGAAGCCTCGTATAGTCTGATAAACGTCAGTGGTATCAATTACCGCTGCACCTGCTGCGTAAGCTTCAAGAGATGATTTTTCGGGGAGAATGGTTATCCCTGCAAACAGCATAGCCGACGCCGTTACCGCAGAGAGCATCTTCCCAAAGAGGGTTGAATGTTTCATGATATCACTCCTTTAAAAATACAAATTTTTCCTATTTTATTATACTTTACACGGTGTAATATGACAACCTACTTTTTACATATAAGGTGGACATTTTGAAGCTCAAAATGCAATTTCAGCGTTTTGCATATTCGTCAGAACTTCCGCTTGTGCAAGTATAACAAAAAATAAGATCAATTCGTTTTAAGTACATAATTTAAGTATTATGCATAGAAAAGTAATACTATTTCTCAACTCAATTATAAACTACGCACAAATTTTTGTCAAGCAGGTATTATCAAGCTAAATATCACTTTTGTGCTGAACAAAACTGCGGTTTCTGCCATAAACAGGCAAAAACCGCAGCCAAATACCATTATCCAAAAATTGCTCTTTTATAATCAAAAATTGCTGAATTGCAATTTTTTGAACGGTGATAAAGCGATTGCTGTGTATTAATAGCATTTTTTATACTTTCAGCATCGTTATATCACAACACAAATATGTTACTTTTTACATCCTACAGCCAGCTCGACAGCCTTATATGCACCGTTATAAACTCCGACCTTATGCGCTGTGAGGATATGTCCGCACATCTTTTCTATAATGTCACCGCCATGCTGTATCATATCTATCATCGCAGCCGTTTCTGCCGCTGTAGAACATTCGTATGTTCCGTCGCCTATCTCCGCAGCTCTGATAGCTCCCCAAGCCTCATGACCGCCTACACGCTTTATCATCAGCTTGGGTATCGGATAAAATGCAAGCTCACTTGGCTTTGTGATGAGCACATCACTGCATCTCATAAGCAGATTTGTGGAATATACTGCCGCAAAAATGTCTTTATGACAGAATGCGTGTATCCCCTTTACTTCTCCGTCATATGCTTTCTCGCAGAAGCGCGATGTTTCGTCAAAATCGTCGAAATGTTCCATGAGGAAAGGCTTCATCTGCGGAACTGCCGTAATAAGCTCATGCCATACCTTATCGTGATCACCTACGTTAATGAACAGCGCTGCTTTTCCCGCCTTGATAGCAGGAAGAAGCTTCTTTATCACAGCAATAAATATCTCCTTCTGCGCACCTGCTCCGCCTACAGACATGAGCCAGCGCTTCGCCTTTCCGCTCTTTACGCGATCAACTCGCTTTTTACAGTCAGCTTCGATATTGCTCACAAGCTCATGGTCGATATAGTGCCCTGTGTAAACAATAGCCTCTTTCGGCATAGGCTTCAGCTGGCGCTTCTTGTCCATACCTCTGAGTGCTCTGTAGCCGAGATACGATGACGGAGTCTGTACGGTATGGATCGCCCCTTCGGAAAGATGAAGCCCCATCGGCCAGTTATCGGGTATGGCATTTACAACGTGAGTCAGTCCTGCGTGGACTGCCGCCTGTGACGGCCATACATGAGTTGCCACATAAGGGATATCCTTTGGAAGATCGCGGAATACCGCTGTCATAAGCTCCGATGTTTTCTGATCAGTGCTATTATATGTAAGCTTGCGGAAGCCCACGCTGTTGAGAGGTTCCCACACGATCTTGTTGAAAAGTGAAAACTTCTGCGACAGGCGTGAGCCGAGAGAATAAAGTTGATTTTGCTGAGCAATTATCTTTCCGCACGATGCCTGTTTGAACGAATGAAGATCGAACCAGTACGGCTCATAACCCATAGCATGAGCCGCAGATGCTATAGCCATAGATATTCTGTAATGTCCGAAACCCATACGTATATTGCCGATAATAAGGCTTTTCTCATTAAAATTGCAGCCGCTCTCTCTGCTCAGAACTATCTGTTTCACGCCCAGCGGCTTGCCTATAGCAGGAGCTTCCACAGAAGAGAGATGATACACTGTCGAAGTATCATCACCGAACTTATCGATGAATTTTGCCTTGGTCTTTACTGCCTTTTTATAGGCTTTTCGGGATATTTCATTGTCAAAAATAAATTTCGATCTGTCCATAAAAATTCCTCCAAGGTATTGACAAAGCAAACGAAATATGTTAAAATAATTTTAAGCAATGATAGACTGTCTATCATCTGATATTCAGTCTATCACAAAAAGGGAGGTTTGTCAAGTGGAAAATGAATTTTCTCATGATAGTCTGAAAAACAAACGATTTGATAAAGCAGTAGAAGTCAGTGCACAGCTCTTTCTCAAAAACGGGATCGACTCAGTTAAAATGACCGATATTGCCAACGAAAGCGGCATAGGCGTTGCTACGCTGTACAGATACTTCGGCACAAAGAACGGCATAACCATTGCGGCTATGACATATATGTGGAACGAGCTTAACAAGATGTTCAGCGGAATTTTCGAGTCAAAAGTCTTTCTGGCACAGTCGGGTATCAAACAGATCAACGATCTCATGAGAATGTACGCTGTTCTCTATCAGGCACACCCTGCTTTCATGCTCCTTCTTTCTGAATTTGATCTTCTGCTCATGTCAGAGGATATCCCTAAAAAAGAGCTAAAGGAATACGAAAAATCTATCATAAACTTTTATCCCGTATTTGAAGCTGCCTATATGACAGGCATTTCAGACGGAAGTGTCCGCGAAATACCTGATCTGCGTCTCTTTTACCTTTCATACGCTCATACACTTATGGAACTCAGCAAAAAG
>SFFP01000126.1 GCA_004556875.1 Ruminococcus flavefaciens | reverse complement strand
TTTACAAAACTCACTTGGCAAAACTTGTTGCAGCTTTTGGTTATGATGCTGCTCACCATTCTCGTGGCCAACAACGACAGGGTGTTCCATGAGCGCATGAAGATGGAACGGTTCATGAAAGAAGGCAAGTATGATCAGGCTTTGAAGGTGGGACACAAGTCGCAGGACACCGACTCTTCGCTGACCATGTTGCGTATAGCTTGTCTGCATCGCTGCGGAAGCATGGGAGAGCATCTGTTCGAATATCCGCTCATGGGAGGACGCAAGGCGATGATTCCTGATGGTGTTACTGTCAAGGCAATGATGTGGCAAACGCCACGCTGGATGAGACAAAACAAGACCGCAGGAAATCAACTGCGTATGCCTAAGGACTATCTGTTGTGCGGATTGTTGCTCGACAAGAATCTCGACCGCTTTGTGGCAGAGATAAAACGCACCTATATTGCCGACGAACTGCTGAAATACCTTCCAGTCACGGCTTAGCGCAGGAGGAGTTTTACTAAAATCAAAAATACTCATGCTTACTCCGTATACCCCATGACGGGCGCAAGTAAAAACTCTGCGGCTCATGTTAGCACCTGCTTTTTGACGGTCAGCAGGAGACCGTGATAACGTACAATTTATACAATTTAATTATACAGCAAAATGCGCGGTTTGTCAATAAAAAAGCCGCCCATTTCAGGCGGCTTCGGAAATAACTATGTAGTTATCAGTCAAGGAAATCCTTGACCTTTTTGCTTCTGCTTGGGTGACGGAGCTTTCTGAGAGCCTTAGCCTCGATCTGACGGATACGCTCACGGGTAACGTCAAATCTCTGACCTACTTCTTCAAGTGTACGTGACTTGCCGTCCTCAAGACCGAAACGAAGCTTCAGGACCTTTGCTTCACGGTCTGTGAGAGTTGAAAGGACCTCGTTGAGCTGTTCCTTGAGAAGAGTGTGTGAAGCTGCTTCTGCAGGAGCAGGAGCGTCATCATCAGGGATAAAGTCGCCGAGGTGGCTGTCTTCCTCTTCACCGATAGGAGTTTCGAGAGAAACAGGATCCTGAGCCACACGCATTATCTCGCGTACCTTATCTACAGGCATATTGAGCTTGTCAGCGATCTCCTCAGGGCTTGGATCGTGACCATTTTCGTGAAGAAGCTGGCTTGATACTTTCTTTACCTTGGTGATAGTCTCGACCATATGAACAGGTATGCGGATAGTTCTTGCCTGATCGGCAATAGCTCTTGTTATAGCCTGACGTATCCACCATGTAGCATATGTGGAGAACTTAAATCCCTTAGTGTAATCGAACTTTTCAACAGCCTTTATAAGACCGAGATTTCCTTCCTGGATAAGATCGAGGAACTGCATACCTCTTCCGACGTACTTCTTAGCTATAGAGACAACAAGTCGCAGGTTAGCCTCTGAAAGGCGCTTTTTAGCATAAGGATCGCCCTTAGCCATTCTCTGAGCGAGCTCTATTTCCTCTTCTGTGGTAAGGAGCGGAACGCGTCCGATCTCCTTGAGATAGATCTTTACAGGGTCATCGATAGCGATACCCTCTGTAGAGAGAGCCATTTCCAGATCATCAGTCATATTTGAATCGAGACCGATCTTGAGATCGGCATCAAGGTTCATGTCCTCGACTATCTCGATGTTAAGATTTTCACAGTTGTCATAGAAGGTGTTGATCTGATCAACATCAAAATCAAGCTCCTCCAAAGCGTCAGTGATCTCCTTTGTAGTGAGCTTGCCGTTAGCTTTGCCCTGTTCGAGCAGAGCTTCGATGGTATTTTTCTTTTCCATACTTTAATATTCCTCCTATTTATTCTTTGAACGGAAGAGTTCGAGCAGTTCATCATTGCTGAGTTCTCCGTTTGCTGCTGGCTTATTGTTTTTCAGCACCTTTGCACAGTCAGCCACAACATCCCGTGTAATGTCCACATTGCGTTTTTTTGCTGCTATTCCGCTTATTCTTCCCATTTCGTCCGTAGAAAATTCATCGGAGAGAAGTGAAAGAGAAAATTTTTCGGAATTTTTCAGCCTGTCCAGCAATGCAGTATAGACTTTCTTGTTGAAAGCCGTTACGAAAGTCTGGGGCGGAGCGAGTTTCTCAATGTCCTCAAATTCCTGAGGACGATTGAGCAGGTAGCTGATTATAGTCTCCTCGGCGCGGGCTTCCTTTTTATTTGAAACAGCGTCGGGGTTGATGTCATCGCGAATGTATGAGGTCTTAGCCTTGATATTGCGCCATTCATTGTTTTTGGCGCTGCGGCTGTTTTTTCTGAGCATGGTGTCGATATGGGTTTTAAGCACCTGCACAGGTATGTCACACTTCTTAGACGTTCTGGAGATGTAGACCTCTCGTTCAAGGGGAGATTCTATGCCTGCAAGCACCTTTGCAGTACGCTTCAGAAGCTCTACTCTGCCGATATCGGTAGAAAGATCCAGTCCTTCCTCGCACTTGTCCAGCATGAAGTCGTTGGCATCGTTTGAGCCGTCTATGAGCAGTCTGAAGCGGTCACGACCAAATTTTTTTATAAACTCGTCGGGGTCCTTTGCACCCTCCATGTGGAGTATCTTGGTGCGCAGACCAACGTCCGCGAAGTGATTTATAGCTTTCTGAGTGGCTTTCTGACCGGCGCCGTCGCTATCGTAGGCGATTATTACTTCCTCGGCGTAGTGGCTTATAAGCCTTGCCTGATCGGGAGTGATAGCAGTACCGAGTGTGGCGACCACGTTCTCGAAGCCTGCCTGATTTACAGCGATAACGTCCATATATCCCTCGCAGAGTATCAGACGCTTGGCGTTTGAATTCTTTGCGAAGTTCATAGAAAACAGGTTAGAGCCTTTGTCAAACACAGGAGTTTTACCTGTGTTCAGGTATTTCGGCTGAGAATCGTCAAGGACTCGTCCGCCGAAGCCGATAATATTTCCTCGCAGATCAACGATAGGGAACATAACTCTCTTGCGGAACATATCGAATGTGCGTCCGTTCTTATGACCTGCAAGCCATGCGTCCGCCATTTCTTCGTCGCTGTAGCCTTTAGACCTCAATACGTCGGTAAGTTCGTTCCATGAATCGGAAGCGTATCCGAGACCATATTTCTTGATAGTCTGCGGAGTCAGCTTTCGGTTTGCAAAATAGCTCAGTCCTGTTTTGTCTGCGCCTTTTATCAGATTTGTATAATAGAAATTTGCGGCGATGCGGTTCATCTCGTAAATACGAGTCTTGCGTTTGGCGTAGCCGCTGTCCTTATTTCCAAAGGCAGGAACTTCCATGCCCGAGCGCTGGGCGAGAAGCTTTACAGCTTCTGGAAATGTCAGATTTTCTATCTTCATAATAAAGGTTATGACATCTCCGCCTGCGCCGCATCCGAAGCAGTAGAAATTCTGAGTGTCGGTGAATACGGTACAAGAAGGAGTCTTTTCCGAGTGGAAAGGACATGAGCAGACGTAATTTCGTCCGCGTCTTATCATATTCACATATCCGCCCATAACTGTTTCAATTGGGTTGGCATTTCTCAGATTATAGAGAAATTCATCGTTCTGGGGCATTTTATACCTCACTTCCAGAATTTCGGGACGAATAATTCGGTATAAAGATCAACGGCGTATTCGTCGCTCATACCCGAAATATAGTCGCAAACAGCGCGGTCAGCATCGGAATTTTTCATTATATTTTTATACTCATCGGGAAGCTTATCGCTGTGCTCGATGAAGTAGGAATACAGCTTTTTAACAAGCAGTACAGCCTTTCCTTCCTCCTGCTTTGCGGCAGGGTTGGTGTAGACCTTTTCAAACATGAATTTTTTAAGATCATCATGTGCCTTGCGTATATCGGGGGCGAAGTCGATATCAACAGCTCCGTGGCTGATGACCGAAGCAATAAGAGTAGTTATTCTTCGTGTTTTGGTATTTCCGAGAACTCTTACGCAATCGCGCGGAAGCTCGTTTGGATCGAGTATTCCTGCGCGGATAGAGTCCTCGATATCGTGGTTTATGTAAGCGATAGTGTCGGCAAGGCGCACCACGTTGCCCTCTTTGGTATCTGCTACCATATTTGTATGGCAGAGTATGCCGTTTCTGACGGCGTGGGTCAGGTTAAGACCCTTGCCTTTCTTTTCAAGGACTTCCACGACTCTTACGCTCTGCTCATAGTGTTTGAAGCCGTGAGGACATATCTCGTTGAGAGTCTTTTCGCCGCAGTGACCGAAAGGGGAGTGCCCAAGATCATGCCCGAGGGCGATAGCTTCTGTAAGATCCTCGTTAAGTCTCATGCCGCGGGAAATAGTTCGCGCTATCTGAGAGACCTCAAGGGTGTGAGTGAGTCGAGTTCTGTAGTGGTCGCCTACAGGTGAAAGAAAGACCTGCGTTTTACGTTTTAAGCGCCTGAAAGAGTTACAGTGGAGAATGCGGTCACGATCACGCTGAAATTCAGTGCGGTAAGGGCACTTTTCTTCGTATCTTTCACGTTTTGTGCCTGCTTCGTCAATGCTTGCGCAGGCATATTTGCTAAGGATACCTGCTTCGCTTATTTCGATCTGTTCACGTACAGTCATACATTTCTCCCCCTGACTCAATAACGTTAAAAGCAATAATATAGCTATAAACAGCCAAAAAACTGTGCACAGGCGGAAAGCTGTGCACAGCACATATCGCATTTCTTGATTTTACTTCTATATACTTATACTCTTTTTAGGTCAAAAACCCTTTATTTTTTTTATGAATTTTTCATTACTGATGAAAAATCCTCGAAAAGTTCTTCACAGTCCTCGATGCTGACAGAGCCGTTAGTGACTTCAACAAGGTCTTTTCTGAGGGCGTCGAGCTTTTCAGACAGAACAAGTATCTCAAGTGTAACATTGCTTCCAAAATCGGAATTGACAGTTATAGTGTCATAATTCGGCAGGAGATAAGATATCTTGCCGTACATACCGTAGTCAGCAGTGATCTTCATACGGTGACACATACACATATTCATGATATGAGCCGCATCACAGGCAAGCGAAGCCGCATGGGAATATGCTCGCACAAGTCCGCCGCCGCCGAGGAGTATACCGCCGAAGTAGCGCGTTACAACAACACAGACATCGGTAAGCCCGCGTTTTTTAAGTACATCAAGAACAGGAACGCCTGCAGTGCCCTGAGGCTCTCCGTCGTCTGAATATCTGGAAATATTATCCTCGCGGAGTATATACGCATAAACATTATGCTTAGCCTTGCGATGCTCGGCTTTGATCGAATTTATGAAGGCTACAGCCTCGTCATTAGTCCTGACAGGGGAGATATAGCCAATAAACTCCGAGCGCTTCTCAATGAATGAAGCCTTTGCGTTTGAGGAAATAGTGAAATAGTTCATAATAAATTAACCTTATTGACGAAAAGCCCCGTCAATGACGGGGCTTGTGACTTACTTGTCCATATTGAAACGCTTCTTGAATCTGTCAACGCGTCCGCCTGTATCAACAAGCTTCTGCTTACCAGTATAGAACGGATGGCACTTTGAGCAGATTTCAACCTTGATGTTTTCCTTTGTAGACATAGTCTCGATCACATTACCGCAGTGGCAAGTAATAGTGGTCTTCTTGAACTCAGGATGGATTCCCTCTTTCACGATTGTCACCTCTTTCGATTTATTTTGTAAATCGAGCAGCCCATCAGTTCCTTTAGACAGTAGTGCCGAATATACATTACATTTATACATTATATCACACTGTCCCGTGTGTGTCAAGCGTTTTCTATTTATTTTTATTTTTTAACTCTTGCAACTGTGTATTCGTCAAGCTCATACACTTCAAGTCCGCGGACATTTTTGGGGACATCTTCGCTGTTGAAGAATACATACAGCAGATCTTGTCTGCCTCTGCCGTTTTTCAGATCGTTGTATTTTTCATCTGCA
>SFFP01000125.1 GCA_004556875.1 Ruminococcus flavefaciens | reverse complement strand
GGGACAAACAGGACATTTACGAGGGAACTATTATGAAACGGTTCTTTGAGAATGGAATGACAGTTTCAAAGCTGCTTGAAATACGCCAGGAGTCTGTAGCCAGAGGATATGGAGACGCTATTGTTGAAGTCCAAGCTGACGCTGATGGAATTTCTGATATTATAATAAACGGGTTTGAAGGCTATGGCAATGAGTTCGGGGACCCAAAAGTCCTAAGCCTTGTATCTGTAGCTGACAAGCAGAGGTTTGAATGGATTTATGGAAAAGCAGACTGATTTTTCACATAAAATATCCCCTGATCAGCTGTTATGCTCATTAGGGGGTTACTTTTTTCTTATCCTGATCGCATAAAACAAAATCCCCTTGCCGACCGTGAGTTGTCCGCAAGGGGTTCATTTTCTTATATGATCAAAAAAGACCTATTATTCAGCAGCATTGAGCTTCTTAGCGAGCTGAGACTTCTTTCTTGCAGCCTTATTCTTGTGCATAAGACCCTTTGCGCAAGCCTGATCAACTCTCTTGATAGCAACCTTGATTGCCTCTGCCTTATCAGCAGCACCTGTTGCTACAGCTGTGTCAGCCTTCTTGAGGATAGTCTTGAGATTAGACTTTCTTGCCTTGTTAGCAGCAGCCTTTGTTGCATTAACCTTTACTCTCTTCTTAGCAGACTTAATGTTTGGCATTTTGTTACACCTCCTTGAATTATGCAGGCGGAATAATCGTCCGCATTTTACAGATAATAGGAGCAAACACGGATTCGTTCACTCCCGACAGCTGCAACGCACAGCTGCCATACTGAGACAAATATAATTATAGCATTTTTCAACATATTTTTCAATATCCAAAAGTGAAATTCTAATTAGAAATTTTTTCCACAATTAAAGCAATATGCACAATATGGAGGATATAATGGATTTTCGCACAGATCTCGCCCTTGAAAGCATCTCTTCCGATGAGCTTTCCGAAAGTATTCACATCTCAACAAGGGGTCAGGCTTTCAGTATCACTGAGATAGTCATTGACGACGACAGCTGCCTTTCAACTATCGGCAAAGGCAGGGGACGCTATATCACCCTTGAAGGCAGCAGTCTGAGCCGATTTTCCGACGATTACAGCCTTATGGCTCAGGAGCTTGCACAAGAGCTTTCGCGGCTTATTCCCGACGGTGATGCGCTTGTTGTTGGACTTGGAAATAATGATATAACTCCCGACGCTATAGGTCCTCAGACAGCGGCAAAGGTACTTGCTACACGTCATCTCAGTTATGAAACCGAAAGCGATGAGGAACAGTTCTTCACAACGCTGAGAAGTGTCAGTACCTTTTCTTTCGGCGTTATGGGTCAGACAGGTATCGAGAGCGCAGAGATAGTCCGCGCAGTTGCTTCTGAGATACGCCCTGCCTGCATTATAGCTGTAGACGCGCTTGCCTGCGGCGATATAAGCCGTCTCGGCACGACTATACAGATAACCGACACTGGAATATCTCCGGGAAGCGGCGTTTCCAATCAGCGCAGAGAGCTTTCGCAGAAGCTTTACGGTGTACCTGTTATCGCCGTGGGAATACCTACAGTTGTGGATATGCACACCATAGTCAGAAGCCTCACAGGCAAAAAAATAAACAAGGAGCTGCCAAATATTATGGTAACTCCCCGTGATATAGACCGCCTTACGGAAAGAGCCTCACAGCTCCTTGCATACGGCATAAATCTTGCTTTGCAGCCAACTCTCAGCTTTGAGGACGTAAGAGGACTATTTTAAATTAGAAATTCGGAATTATTAGATGTGGAATAATCAAAATATTCGGGGCGATGTGGTCATCGCCTCCTACAATACGGTTAATTGTATTTGTTACGTTAGGCGCGGACTGCCAAAGGCAGCCCCTACAGATTTGATTCGTTCCGCACATAATATACAATGTGCCGTAAGCGATGTACAGGTAACGGTTTTGGAAAAAGTGAGCGAGCTTGCAAGCGGCAACGTGGCAGCGGTCGAGCTGGCTCAGCTCGTCACCACATAAATTCAACATCTGGCGCTTTTACCATGTTTATCTCAGGCTCTTGCTGTGCCTGTAGCTTTCCCTCTTTTTCGATAGCCTTTGCAAGCTCTTCAATTTCAACTATCTCGTGGAAATAGTCGTTGACAGGCTGTACAGCCTTGAATACCTCAGCTGTATGCTCTGCGACTTTACGGCTGAAAAGCTCATCAGGGTCACTTACCTTTGCGTATACGCTGAATCCCTTTTTGATGAAGTATGGCTCCAGCTTTGGTTCGGGACAAGGCTTTTTTCGCTTGTATTCGTCGCCGCCCACAGTAAGTCCATACTTTTCCTCAAGCTCTGATATCATATCAAGAAAAGGCTTTGAGTCTTCGCTGAGCTGACTGCGGAAACGCTCCATAACAGCGGCTTCGGGCTTTGAAATGCGGAAGCCGAACTCTGCTCCCTCGGGAGAAAGCTCGAAATAAAGGGTAGGAGTCTTGCTCCAGTACCACGCGTCATAGCGGACATATATCCACATAGTGTCGCGGTAGTGAAGGTAGGGAGCAAAATTCTCATCACGGTATATCCTGCCCACCTTGTACATCATACCGTCAATATCCGAAAAGGGCGCAAAAAGCTCCTCTCCAAAAGCCTTCATCGGCTCATATATCTTTTCGGTATAAATAGCCTTTCGCGGCTCGAACCATTCCTTATTATTGTTGTGCCTTATACCGAGGAGGAACTCAAGTGCCTCCTGTGAAAATCCCTCAAACATTTTATATCCTTTCGACATTGTGAACAAATTAACTCTCAACTTATTTTATCACAACTTGCGACATTATTCAAGAGGAAACAAGTTTTAACCAAAAAATTACAGCAATATAGTCCTAATTTATTTCACAAACGGGTGGAAAAGTTTTCAACACGGTGTTGAATTGATTGTGGAGTCATATGTTCGATTGTTGATAACTCTGTTGAAAAGGTGGAAAACAACGTAAAATACACTTTCTGGAAGTGCGGAAAAGTTGAAAACTGTGTGGATAATCAGGGAAAATGAGTAAACAATAAAAATAAGTTGTGGAAAACAAGTCCACAACAATACTCAGTAAAGGATATGATTTGTATGAAAAAGCTTTTAGCAATATGCTCCATATTTTTTACGGTTTGTGCAACACTCACAGGCTGCGGCGATAACAACGACGGCCATTATACAGATGACGGAAACGGCTCTGTGATAGAGGACAGAACAACCGATAAAACCTATGAAAGCCATACTGACAAGAAAGATGACCACGACATCAGTGACCGCGCTGACGATGCCGCAGACGGTCTCGGTGACGCAGGCAAGGACATCGTTGACGGCGCAGGCGATGCAGGCAAGGAGATAATCGACGGTGCGCAGAATGCCGCTGATGACGTTATTGACGGTCTTGACGGCGATAAAGAGCACGACGAAAAATCAACGACGACTACTACTGACAAAAAGGACAGATAAAAAATGGCGGACATTCAGTCCGCCTTTTCTTATTTCAGCAGGATATAAGCTATTTTTCAACATTTACATATGAATTGTTGAAAACTCAGCCGCAAAGCTCTGACATAGCTTCAGCCATTATCTCTGCATTTTTCAGAAGATTAGCCACTGTTATGAACTCATCAGGGGAATGCATACGTCCGTCCTCATTTGGAAACTCCGCACCAAAGGCAACTCCGCCATCTATCTCGTGGACATATGTACCGCCGCCGATAGCTATACAGCGTCCCTTATCACCTGTCACACGCTCATAAACACGAAGAAGTCCCTGCACAAATTCACTGTTTTCGTCAGTGCAATGCGGCTCAACGCCCTCGCATGAGTCAATATCAAAGCCTGCTTCCATAAGTTTTCCGCAAATTATCTCACTTATCTCAGCCTTTGTACGGTCAAGTGGGAAACGTATGTCGATACCGCCGCAAAGTCTGCCGTTTTCGGTATTGAGCATAGACAGCACACAAGTCATATCGCCCGATAATTCGTCACGGAAACCAAGTCCACAGCTCTTTCCGTTAACTTCGCCGTGTGGAAAAAGCTGAGCAAGAGAGCTTATGAGCATATCCTCGCCGCAGTAGCTATCAAGGAACTGCGTGATAGCATTTTCACCCTTTTCGGGAGTCGATGCGTGTGCTGATACACCCTCGTAAACAGCTTCTACAGGCTCTTCATCGTCGCCCTCCATTGTTACTGTGCAGAACTGCGGAACGGCATTTATGACGGTTCCTGCCTGTATTTCCAGTATCTCATCGTCGTCAAAATCAGACGAGAAATAAACTCTCAGCATTCCCTTTTCTGCATTGATAACAGGATACTCTCCATCAGGAGTGAACATCATTGGCGGTAATTCACGCTTTTTACGGTAGTAAGCAAGGTCAGCAGAGCCGTTCTCTTCATTTGTGCCAAAGATAAGGCGTATTCCCTTTTTCAGCGGCAGTCCAAGCTCTTTTACGGCTCTTGCGGCAAAGAATGCGGCTACAGCAGGTCCTTTATCGTCAATAGCACCGCGTCCGATGAGCTTGTCCGTATCGGCTTCATAGCGAAGCTTAAATGGATCGGTAGTCCAGCCGCTTCCAACGGGTACAACGTCAAGATGTGTCAGTACAGCAAGCTCAGGAGCAAGCTCATTCACATCGGCTGAGCCTGCGTAGTTTTCAACATTATCAACTTGAAAACCTGCTTCTCTGCACTTATCCAGCATTACAGCAAGTGCTCTTGCAGGCTCTTTGCCAAATGGAGCGCCCTCCTCAGCCTTTCCCTGCACGCTTGGTATAGCCACAAGCTCAGTGAGCAGATCTATCATCTCCTGTTTATGTTCTTCAAGGTATTTTCTTATTTCAGTCATTTCTGCCTCCGTAGAATATCATAATACAAAAAACCGCAGTAAAAATACTGCGGTAATTTGCGTGTACACAACGTCTCACGACGCTGTGTACCAAGAAAGAAAGGATAAATATGAAAAGAATTAATCAGTTAACAATAGCCTTTTCAGTTTCCTTATCAAAGATGTGGATTCTGTTTGGATCAATAGCAACCTTGATATCGTCACCAGGTCTTGCTGTTGATCTTGGGCTAACTCGTGCTGTGAGCGGAATACCCTCGCAAAGGAGATAGAGGTATGTCTCAGCACCCATCATTTCTGTAATTTCAACGTTTGCATCTATAACGCCTGTTGAAGCGTTTGAGAGATACATCTCTTCGTCATGGATAGACTCAGGACGAACACCGAGAACGATCTCCTTACCTACATAGTTGTTAAGCTCTTCGTTTACCTTTGACTCAGGAACGATGATCTGATATCTGTTTCCTCTGCCGTTTGCAGCACCGAATTCAACGATATACTGACCATACTCTTCCTTGAGCTCTGCATCGATGAAGTTCATCTGAGGTGAGCCGAGGAAGCCTGCAAAGAACTTGTTTACAGGGTTCTCATAGAGGTTCTGAGGTGTATCGATCTGCTGAACGAAACCGTCCTTCATACAAACGATTCTGTCACCCATTGTCATAGCCTCTGTCTGGTCATGAGTTACGTAGATGAATGTTGTACCGAGCTTCTTGTGGATCTTTGAGATCTCGGTTCTCATCTGTGCACGAAGCTTAGCATCGAGGTTTGAAAGAGGCTCATCGAGGAGGAATACCTTAGGTGAACGAACGATAGCACGACCGAGAGCAACTCTCTGTCTCTGACCGCCTGACATAGCCTTTGGCTTTCTGTCAAGGAGGTGTGTAAGGTCGAGTATCTTAGCAGCTTCGTTAACCTTTCTCTCGATCTCAGGTCTTGGGACCTTGCGGAGCTTGAGTCCGAAAGCCATATTGTCGAATACTGTCATGTGTGGATAAAGAGCATAGTTCTGGAAAACCATTGCTATATCTCTATCCTTAGGG
>SFFP01000124.1 GCA_004556875.1 Ruminococcus flavefaciens | reverse complement strand
CTCCCGAAAGAATTGTATCTGCGCCGTAATTCTCATAGAAAGGCGAGAATACGATGACCTTATCCCCCGGATTTGTGACAGACATCATAGCCGCCATCATAGCTTCTGTACTTCCGCAGGTAACGACTATCTCACCATTAGGGTCTATATGTCTTCCCATAAGTCTGGACTGTTTTTCAGCAAGAGCCTCACGGAAATTCTGAGCCCCCCATGTAATTGAATACTGGTGAAAATCCTCATTTGTGACCTGTGCAAGTCTGTCAAGTATCTCACGAGGCGGCTCAAAATCGGGAAATCCCTGTGAAAGATTGATGGCACCGTATTTATTTGAAATTCTCGTCATACGTCTTATGACGGAATCTGTAAATGTTGCTGTTCGATTAGACAATTCTGGCATAAATTTTCTCCTTATATATCATTAAATGAAGTGGGCGGATAATATCCGCCCCTGCATATATCTTTTATATTATAACATCTTTAGATATTATAGTCAATATTTCTTTCGTCGATAACTCTTCTTGACTTATGCTCTGAACGTGTATCAAGTCCGCCGTCAGGATGAACTATTACCTTTGCAGGCTTAACACCGATACGAGCCTTGAGGGCTGCGCTTACCTCTGCTGCAACTGTCTCATCGTCCTTTGCAACACCTGTTGCCTTCTCGACCTCAACAGCATACTTGCTTGTAAAGTCCTTCTCAAAGATACGAATGAGATACTCACCTGTCAGGTCGCTCTGCTCACGGATAACAGCTTCGATATCGCTTGGGAATACATTAACAGCGGAAACGATAAACATATCGTCCTTTCTGCCAAGGATACTGATCCTGCCGTGTGTACGTCCGCACTTGCACTTTGTTGTATCAATGCGTCCGATATCGCCTGTCTTGAAACGGATAAGAGGACGAGCGTGCTTGCGGAGAGTTGTGAATACAAGCTCACCTACCTCGCCGGGTTCAAGAACTTCGCCTGTATGTATATCAACAGTCTCAACGAGAATGTGGTTCTCTGCGATATGAAGTCCGTCGTGGTATTCGCACTGTGCAGCGCAAGCGCCGAAAATATCAGAAAGTCCGTAGAAGTCGAATACCTCAGCTCCCCAGATCTCTTCAATAGCTTTTCTTGTAGCGTCGATAGATCCGCCAAGCTCACCTGCAACGATGATCTTCTTGATATTAAAGTCCTTCTTTGGATCATAACCTGCCTTGAGTGCCTTTTCACCGAGCTGCCATGCGTACGACGGAGAAGTCCAGATTATTGTAGGCTGATATGTTTTGAGTATGAAAAGGAGTCTCTCACTTGGAAGTGTTCCGCCCCAAATACATAATGCACCGAGGTTCTGTGCACCGATTACGTCAGGTCCGCCAACGTAGAGTGAGAAGTTGAGAGCGTGTACGTATCTGTCATTTGGTCTCATTCCGATCTGCCAGAACCAGCGGCTCTCTGTATCCTGAAATTCATCAAAATCCTTCTTTGTGAACGGACTCATTGTAGGTACACCTGTTGAACCCGATGATGTTGAGATAAATACAACGTCTTTTTCGGGAACAGCTGCAAGCTCTCCCAGGAATGAACCAACGCCCTGTGTATCGCGCTGTGTCTTCTTGTTAATGAACGGGAACTTCTGGATGTCCTTCAGAGTCTTGATGTCCTCAGGCTTTACTCCTGCTTCATCAAAAGAACGCTTGTAATAAGGCGCGTGATCGTATGCAAACTTTACGATCTCCTTGAGATCCTCAAGCTGTCTCTTTTCCAGTTCCTCGCGGGGAAGAGTTTCAAGCTCCTCGTCCCAGAATTTTGAATTAATATCTCTGCTCATGATTTTATCCTCCACTATAGATTTAATAGTTTTCCTATCTGTTTTCTATGTTTTTATTATATACCTGTTTTACGTATTTGTCCAATACCAATGGACTATCATCACTTATAACCTAAAACTATAACCAAAACCGTTTTATTATTTTCCGTTGTATTCAAAATTTCTGTTTATGTACTCCCACTTTTTATCACGGGAGCTGATTATAGTTTCGATATCGCTGTCGTCAAGGTGTCTGAATCGTCCCTGCTTTCTGAGATAATCCTCAACGCTTGAAAACTCCTTAGGCTTGTGGTTGAGAGTGAATTTACCGTTTTCGTACTCTGCAAGATACCACAGTCCGATGTCGACAACTTCCCTTGCTATCTCTACTGTCTCATCTGGAGCAACTCCCCAGCCTGTGGGGCATGGAGCGATAACGTGGATATATTTAGTTCCCTGTATCTGCGAAGCCTTTCTCACCTTTTCTATGAAATCGGGGATATATCCTACGCTTGCCGTTGCAGCATAGGGTATATCGTGTGCCGCAGCTATCTCGAACATATTCTTTTTAGGACGGATATTTCCGTGAATATTCTTTCCCGCAGGAGTTGTTGTTGTCTTTGCACCGAAAGGTGTGAGACCGCTTTTCTGTATGCCTGTATTCATATAGGCTTCGTTGTCGTAGCAGATATAGATGATATTGTCGTTGCGGTCGATAGCTCCGGAAAGAGCCTGTATGCCGATATCCGCAGTACCGCCGTCACCTGCAAAGCCTACAGCCGTAAAGTCCTTGTACCCCTTTGCTCTGAGACCTGCTTCAACACCTGTGAGCATAGATGCAGTGCCTGCAAATGTAGAGATAATGGAATTATTTGAAAAGCAAAGCTGCGGGAAATTAAAGCCTACTGCCGACATACAGCCTGCAGGAAGTACAGATACCGCACTCTTTCCCAGCACTTTCAGTGCTGCTCTTACAGCAAGGCTTCCGCCGCAGCCTGCACAGGCTTTATGACCGTAAAAATATTCCTCACGGGATATGCTGTCTGCAACTTTATTAGCCATTATTTCCGCCTCCTATGCCTATAAAGGTGACACTCTCTGTGCCCTTTTTGATATCGCTGTATATCTGCTCAATATCCCCAGCGGAAATGTTTCTTCCGCCGAGACCGCCGACAAAATCGTATCCCTTGATATTTATTCCTGCCTTTTTCAGTGCAGAATTCACGTTTGTGAAAACAGTACCCTCATTACCGAATGAAATATCCTTTTCAAGGACTCCGTAAGCCTTGGCATTTCTGAGAGCTTCTGCTATCTCATCATTCGGGAATGGTCTCATGTATCTTATTCTCAGCACACCTGCCTTTACGCCCTGTCTGCGGAGCTTATCGGCAGTTTCGCGGCACAGACCTGCGATACTTCCCAGTGTTACGATGATATTGTCCGCATCATCGGTGAGGTACTTCTCAACAAGCCCTGTATAGCTTCTGCCGAATATTTCTGCGAACTCCTTTTCGGTCTCACTGATAACCCTGCGAGCCGCAAGCACTCCCTCATGCTCCTTGTATTTGAAAATGTAATTCGTATCAGGACCTGCGGAAAACGCCATATTCTTAGGATTATCAAAGTCTATGCGGTTATCTGTTTCATAGGGCGGCAGAAATCTGTCTGCCTGTTCTCTGTCGGGGATATCAACTGTCTCATAGGTATGAGTCAGGACAAATCCGTCCAGATTTGCCATATACGGAGTCGAAACGTCCTTATTCTCTGCAATTTTATAGCTCATGAGAGCAAGGTCGAGAGCTTCCTGTGCATTCTCTGCATAAGCCTGTATCCAGCCGCTGTCAAGCTGTGAAAGGCTGTCTCGCTGGTCGCCGTAAATATTCCACGGAAGTGCTGTTGACCTGTCCGCATTCATCATAACTATCGGGAAACGTCCGCCCGATGCGTAATAGAGACATTCCGCCATATAGAGAAGTCCCTGTGATGATGTGGCAGTAAAGGCTCTTGCACCTGCGGCACTTGCGCCGACGGCACATGAAAGTGCAGAATGTTCTGACTCAACGTGTACGTATTCAGCCTTTAAGCTTCCGTCCTCAACCATTTCGGAAAGACGTTCTACAACGATAGTCTGCGGTGTAATAGGGTAAGCCGAAATGACCTCGGGTCTTGCCAGTCTGATGCCCTCTGCGAAGGCTTCATTGCCTGAGAGAAATTTTTTGCTCATTTGCGTTCAGCCTCCATTTCTATCGCACCTATCCTGCATATTTTTGCACATATTCCGCATCCTTTGCAGAAGTCGTAATCTATTTCAGCTTTACCATCCTGTATGGAGATAACTCCGTCGGGACAGTAAAGATAACACTGCTCACAGCCCACACATTTTCCGCTGTTTATAACAGGACGTATGCTTCTCCAGCCGCTGTTTACGGATACAAGGTATCCGGCTTCAAAGGAAGTGTTCTCAGGCACTTCGCCAACAGAAAAGCTTTTCTTTTCTCTTACATATGGTCTCATCTGCGAACCTCCCCTGCCGCTTTAAGCAGTGCGCCTATATTGCGCTCCTGTATTTTTTCGGGCATATATCCTTTTATAGAGCTTACCGCCTCTTCCTCTGTAACTACACCAGATATTCCTACAAGCAGTCCAAACATGACTGTATTCACTGTAGGGAGTCTGAACTCTGCTGCTGTTTTCTCAGCATCAAATGTCTCAGCGCCGTCAATGGTATTTTTTGAATTGACGATTATTTTTCCGCTTTCATTAAGAAGTTCTTTAAGGTCTGACGAATAGAGCGTATCATCAAGTATCACAATATAATCAGCCTTTTCGGTCTGGCTTCTGTCAGCAACAGGCTTTGTGTCAAGCTTAGTAAAAGCTCTTACAGGAGCGCCTCTTCTCTCAGGACCGAATGAGGGAAATGCAAGTGCGTACTTATCATCGCTGTCAACAGTATAAGCAGCACCGAGAAGCTTTGCAGCTGTGAAAGCTCCCTGACCGCCGCGTCCTAACCAAATTATCTCTTTCATATCCGATCTCCTATCGTTATGGTATGATTTTATTTTACCACTCGTACAGTGTTGTGTCCAATACCGAAGAGTTATCATCGGTTATAGGTGATGGCTATATCACGCTTCTATTCCAAGATAATCCTTTATCTCATCAATGTATACCTCTGCCATCTCGCTGAGTATTACATTTTTCAGGGTTATATAGCCTATCTCCATAGCATCATCATCAGAGCCGCTTTCAAATGGCACAGCTATGTAATCGCTGCCGTTAAGTTCCTCACAGATTATTCCCGAACATAGAGTGTAACCGTTTAAACCTATCATGAGATTTAGCATGGTAGCTCTGTCATTAGCCTTGATAATACGCTGATATTCGTTGGTACTTAATATCTCTTCCGCAAGATAGAATGAGCTGTTGTCGCCCTGCTCAAAGGAAAGACATGGATAATCAGCAAGCTGCTCAAATGTTATGGAACGCTCATCTGCCAGGGGATGACCCTTCCATAAGTATACATAAGGCGCACACTTAGTCAGGGTATGGAATTCAAGTCCGTTTGAGTTAAGAAGCTTTGAGAGCGGCTTGCGGTTGAACTCGTTGAGGTAGATAATACCTATCTCGCTCCTCATAGTAGCCACATCGCTGATTATTTCGGAAGTTTTAGTCTCGCGGATAGCAAATTCATACTCAGAGGTATCGAATTCCTTTACCATTTCCACGAATGCCTTTACAGCGAAGGAATAATGCTGAGTGGATACTCCGAACTTCTTTTTCACATTGCCCTTGCTGATGTATTTTTCGGAAAGGATATCAAACTGTCCCACTACCTGACGGGCATACTGCAAAAACTCTGCGCCGTCATTAGTGAGAGTAACACCGCGTCCGCTTCTGTTGAATATCTTGATATCTATTTCCTTTTCAAGCTCCTGAACGGAAGAGGTCAGCGAAGGCTGCGAAACATAAAGCTGTTCCGCCGCCTTGTTCATTGAGCCTGTTTCTGATATAGCAAGTACATATTTAAGCTGCTGTAAAGTCATTTTCAAAACCTCATTTCATCTTTTCAGAATTTCAATATAATCCTGTACTGAAGTATCTGTCGCCGCGGTCAGGGAATACGGTAACTATAT
>SFFP01000123.1 GCA_004556875.1 Ruminococcus flavefaciens | reverse complement strand
GAATGCTTATCCCGGCGTTACAAACAAGCTTCTTTCAAAGGAAGTCGATTATGTAATGCTGACTGTTGAAGAAGCTCTCAAATTTATGGATAAGAGTAAATTTGAGTACAGCGTTACGGGACTTCCCGTAAGAAGCAATATAAATACCATGAGCCGCGAAGAAGCACGAAAGAAGCTTGGCATGAACGACAGCTTCACTATCCTTTCTTTCGGCGGAAGTCTTGGTGCAGGCTGTATAAATGACACAATGACTGAGGTCATCAAGTGGCACGTCGGCAAGGGGCTTGATATCAATCATATCCACGGCTACGGCGGCATGGGAAAGGATACTTTCCCACAGGCTATGAAGAAAGCTGGTATACCGCTTAAATCCGACAGACTCCGTATCACCGAGTACATAAATGATATGGACGTATGTCTTGCGGCGGCTGATCTTGTTATCTGCCGTTCGGGAGCTTCCACACTTGCAGAGCTTGAAGCTGCAGGGAAGGCTTCCATACTTATACCGTCACCTATAGTTGCAGGCAATCATCAGTATCACAATGCTATGGTGCTTGGAAATGCAGGTGCGGCAGTAGTTATTGAGCAGAAAAATGTGACCAATGAGCGCATGATATCCGAGATAGAAAAGCTCTACGGAGACAGCGCAAAGGTAAAGTCTATGTCAGAAAGTGCGGCAAAGCTTCACCTTACAGATACGAATGACAGGATCTTAGCGGTAATAGATAAGCTTATAGAAAAGAGCAGGAAATGAACACAGGAATAAAAGTTGAAGTAAACGGCACATCACTGAATGTTTATACAGAAGGCAATGGTGATCTTACCATAGTTTTTATGGCAGGCAATGGTGTGACCTGTCCTGTGCTTGAATATAAGCCGCTGTATCACAGAATGTCGACAAAATACCGTGTGGCTGTCATAGAAAAGGCAGGGTATGGTTTCAGCGACAGTGCAAAAACTCCCCGTATTATCGAAAATCTGGTCGAAGAGGACAGGGAAGCACTTAAAAAGGCAGGAATACAGCCGCCTTATGTGCTTGCGGCTCATTCTTATTCGGGATTTGAAACGGTCTATTGGGCAAATACATATCCTGATGAAGTAAAGGCTGTGTTGAGTATTGATATGGGAATACCTGCAACAGCTATATTGCAGTCAGAGGATATAGGCGAGGAAAAGCGCTTAGCTATTATTGAAAAGCAGCAGAAGCTTCTTAAAAAAATAGCGAAACAAGGCTTTATTACAAAGCTTCTGAAGAACAAGCTTGAAAACTGTTCGGGACTTATGAGCGGCAGCGATCTGACTGATGAGGAAAAGAAGATATACAAAGAGCTGTTCTATAAGAATATCGCAAATGCTGAATATAAAGACGAAGCGATCAATATGATCGACAATGCGAAAAAAGCAGAAAGTACAGGAATTTTGAAATGCCCGTGCTGCTTTTATCTCAGTGATATGAAAACACTTTCCAAAAATGTTTCATGGCGGAAGGTGGGAATGGATTACGCAGAGAAATGCGGCGGAGAGGTCCATCTGTCTGATAAAGGACATCTGATGTACGCCTTTATCCCCGATGAGATGTCAGAAACTTTTGACAAATTCCTTATCGGGCATAATATTTGCAGCAAGTAACAATAATACCGCTTACAGCATACTATACATAAAAATGCTGTGAGGTGGTATGATGCAGAAATTTATAATTAAAGGCGGCAAAAGTCTTCGCGGAGAGCTTGCACTTCAAGGCAGCAAAAACAGTTCACTGCCAATAATGGCTGCAGCACTTCTGTGCGGCGGTGAGTGCACACTGCACAGCTGTCCGAAACTGACAGATGTATATGCAGCGGCAAGAATACTGAACTGTGTTGGCTGTCGGTGTACATTTTCGGAAAATACGGCTGTCATTGATTCAAAAGCAATCGTAAAGACTGAGGTTTCCGAGGAGCTTATGCGCGAAATGCGCTCGTCAATTATATTTATGGGAGCTATGCTTGGCAGGACAGGTGAATGTAAAGTCAGTGTCCCCGGCGGCTGCGAGCTTGGACCGCGTCCGATCGATATGCACCTTGCGGCTCTCAGAAAAATGGGCGTAGATATAACCGAAAACGGCGGCAGCATAATTTGCAGAGCAGTTTCGGGACGTGCAAAGGGTGCAAAGATATCACTTGCATTTCCGTCGGTTGGAGCTACTGAGAATGTGATACTCTGTGCTGTAACCGCCGATGGCGAGACAGTCATAAACAATGCTGCACGAGAGCCGGAGATATGTGATCTTTGCGGTTTCCTGAGAAGCTGCGGAGCGGATATCAGCGGCGATGGCGAGAGCAGAATTATTATAAGAGGAAAAAAACAGCTTCACGGCTGTGAATATACAATAATGCCTGACAGGATAGTTGCGGCGACATATCTCTCAATGGTCGCGGCTGTACGGGGCGAGCTTATACTTACAAATGCCTGTGTTGCGGAAACAGAGCCTTTCTTGTCTGTACTTGAGCAAACAGGCTGCAGTATCTATACATCTGAAAATAAGATATACCTGCGGAGTGCCTCGCGTCTGAAAGCGGTAAAGGAAAGGGTAAGGACAATGCCTCACCCCGGCTTTCCTACTGATGCGCAGGCTGTACTTATGGCTGCACTTGCCGGTGCTGACGGAACAAGTATTTTCGAGGAGAATATTTTCGACTGCCGCTATCGTCACACCGATGCTCTTATAAAAATGGGAGCGGATATACAGGTGCTTGGCAAGGTCGCAGTAGTCAAGGGCGTATCAAGGCTTCACGGTGCGAATGTACAGGCGACTGACCTGCGCGGTGGAGCGGCTATGGTCATTGGAGCACTGTGCAGTGCAGGAGTGTCTGAGATAACAAATATCTGTCATATTGACAGAGGATATGAAAAAATGGAAGAAGCTGTAAGACTTCTCGGCGGTGATATGCAAAGGGTCTGAGGCGGAAAGATTTGGAGAAAGTATGAAGGATGTCGAAAAAACAAATGTCGAAAGGCAGAACAGCCGTAAACGTATAAGACGGCGAAAGAGAATGATGAATGTCTATGGTCTTGTGGTGCTTCTGCTCGTAATAACCGCAGGAATTACTATAAGCTATACATTCCTTTTCAACATCAGTGAGATACGCGTTTCGGGTGAATCGGATATGTATTCCGCTGAGGAGATAGTCGCAGCTTCGGGAATTAATGAAGGCGATAACCTTCTGAGACTTGATACAAAAAAGAGCGAACAGCGGATACTTGACGAGCTTCTTTATGTTGAGACTGCAAATGTGGACAGGGATTTCCCTTCATCTCTTGAAATAACAGTTACAAAATGTATCCCTGCATTCAACGTAAAGTATGATGAGGGAACTCTTCTCGTCAGCAAAAAAGGTAAAATTCTTGCCGACAATGACTTCATTACAGAGGGGCTTCCGATAATATACGGACTTGAACCATCTGAAGTAAATCTCGGAAAGCTTGTAGCTTCGGCTAATGAACATAAAAACGAGGCTTTTTCAGAGCTTATAAGTACTATGGTATCAATGGGAGATGACAAAATAGCTACCGTTGATATGAGCGATGAACACTCTATAATCGTTCAGTATAAGAATGAGATGATATTCAAGATGGGCAACTGGAACGATGTTGAGTATAAGCTCAACCTTGCTGAAACAGTAATGAATGACGATACAGTAAAGGGCAAGAAAGGCTATCTTACGATGATAGGCTCAAATCAGTGCAGTTTCAGAACAAGCGATTCTCCTGCATCTGTGCCGGGGATAGTTGAGCCGACTACAGAGCCTAAGACTGATGAATACGGCAATCCTATAGATGAAATAGGAAGCGGCGAGAAAAATCCTGAGCAGGAAGCTAATTTCGAGCGTATAAACAGTACAACTGCTCCGACTCAGCCCGAACCCGAAACTGAGGCGCAGACATCTTGGTCTGACAACAGTAACGGCTATGATAACGGCTATAACAGCGGCTATGATGACGGAAGTCAGTGGCAGAACGACAGCGGCTATTATGACAACAGCGGATATGGCGATTACAGCGGAGATTACAGCGATTATAACAGTACAGATCAACAATGGTAAGAAATAAAAATGTACAAAATGATGAAAATATGCCGCTCGTTATTGTTTATTTCGCAGAAAATAAAAAATGTTTTATTTACTCTTGAAAAAAAAGACTCAGTATGCTAAAATATAAAGTGTATTTATAGGTTAATATATAAATTTGATGATTTATAAGGATAATAAATAGTAGGAGGAGTTCAAATGTCAGATTTCAATTATGAGGAAACACTCGAACCCGATGTAAATATAAAGGTTATCGGTGTTGGCGGCGGCGGTGGAAACGCCGTAAACTGCATGGTAGACTCGGGAGTTAATAATATAGAATATATCGCTATCAATACAGATGCTAAGGCACTTAACAAGTCAAAGGCTACAACAAGAATACCGATCGGTGCTAAGCTCACAAAGGGCAGAGGCGCAGGAAACAAGCCTGAGATCGGTCAGCGCAGTGCAGAAGAGAACCGCGATGAGATCGAGACACACCTCAAGGGTGCTGACATGATCTTCATCACTGCCGGTATGGGCGGCGGAACAGGTACAGGTGCTGCTCCTGTAGTTGCAAAGATCGCTAAGGAAATGGATATACTTACAGTTGCTGTAGTTACAAAGCCATTCCTTTTTGAGAGAGAGCAGAAGATGGCTCAGGCTGAAAGAGGTATCGCTGAGCTGAGAAAGTATGTTGACTCCCTCATTGTTATCCCTAATGAAAGACTTCTCGTAGGTCTTGATAAACCTCTCACTATGATGCAGAGCTTTGCTCTTTCAGATGACGTTCTCAAGACAGGTGTAAAGAGCATTTCTGATCTTATCGTTGAGGAAGGCTACATAAACCTCGACTTCGCAGACGTTTCTACTATCATGAAGGATGCAGGATACGCTCACATGGCTATCGGTCACGGTACAGGCAAGGACAAGGCAAGAGATGCAGCAAATGCAGTTATCTCCAGCCCGCTTCTCGAAACATCTATCTCAGGTGCAAAGAGACTCCTTATCAATATCGCTATGTCAGAGGATATTCTTTCTTCCGATGTGGATGCAGCTACAAAGATGATCACAGATACAGCTGCTGAGGGCGTTGAGTTCATCTTCGGTACAGCATTCAAGGAAGATATGCAGGATGAGATGACAATTACTGTTATCGCTGCAGGCTTCGATGATGATACAGCTCCTGTTGCAGATGCTCCTATTGAAGAAAGTCCTGAGGAAGAGGTTATCCCGATAGACAATCCTCTTATCGACGGTCTTGGATTTGGCAGCAGTGCTCCGCAGAAACCTGCACAGCCTTCATCAAGTCAGGATTATGATCTTGATGACATTTTCAAGATGCTTGGCAACTAAGAAAAACAATTATCAGCGGTCCTTTGCGGACCGCTTTTGTTTTATGTAAATGACGTAATTTAGCCATGTCAAATACTTTTTGCAGAATTTTTTGCCGCCTGCAAAACAGATTTGGTTGCAATAGAGTCCTGCATCTGCTATGATGAGTACAGACAGGGAAAACCTGCGGAAAGGAGAAACGCTATGGAGCTTGGAAAGAAAATAAAGGAACTGAGAGCGGAAAAGAACTGGTCACAGGAGATGCTGGCAGAACGCGCGTATGTCAGCCGCCAGACTGTTTCAAACTGGGAGACTGAAAAGAACTATCCCGATGTTCACAGCCTTCTTATCCTAAGCGATATTTTCGGCGTTTCTCTCGACGAGCTTATCAAAGGAGATGTTGATACTATGAAAGAAACTATCAAAAATGAAGAAGGCAAAAGGCTTAAAAGACTTGAAGTAATTGCTGTTATCGAAATGCTTGCGCTTATGTTCGGTGTAACTCTTATTGTGGAAAAAGGCGGCGAGATAGGGCGTATGATAGGTCTGTTCCTTGCGGGAGTGTTGTCAGTCATCATCATAA
>SFFP01000122.1 GCA_004556875.1 Ruminococcus flavefaciens | reverse complement strand
TTGCGGCGCAGGTAAGAATGAAAAAGCTCCCCACAACCGCAAATGCCGTGAAAATAATCAGAAGAGCCGCCTTCGGAGAGATGTAAAGAGACGCACAGGTCGCGGCGACAACGCAAAAAGTTCCCGAAAAGCCCGTCACGGCGAACGCTCTTTTCAACTCGGCGTCAAGTATTCCTTTTTTATTTGCGCGGAGTTTCTCGGAAAAATTCATTCGATCACCGCTTTCGTTCGACACAATTCGACATCTCCTGTTGAAAGTATACACTAAATATTGTTAAAAGTCAAGCGACTTTGTGAACAAATTTAGTGTAAACGCTGTTTTGTCCCAAAAAATTTCTGTTTTCGGGTATAATTTTTCTTCGGGGTGTTCCTTTTCGGTCAAAACGCGATTTCGCCGTCTTTTCATTGACAATACAATATTTGTATGATAAAATATAGAAAATCTTCGATATGAAAGAGGTGCATTATGGAACTGACAAATAAGCAGATCACCGTGATTTTCAAGGCCCTGTGTGATGAGAACAGGGTGCAGATATTCAGACTTTTGCAAAACGGAGAGAAATGTGCCTGCAAGCTGCTTGAAGCAATGCAGTGTACGCAGCCTACGCTTTCTCACCACATGAAGATACTCTGCGACAGCGGTCTTGTTAATGGCAGAAAAGAGGGCAAGTGGATGTATTACTCTATTTCTACGGAAGGTACGGAGATTGCTGTGAATGTTCTGCGTGAACTGACAAAGGTATCAGAAAGCGGCGAGTGCTGCTGTAACTAAATATCCGTGGGAACACGGATATTTGTTTTACTTACATATAGATAAATTCAAATATATTTATTGGAGGTATATTTATGAAACACACAGAGATTGCAAGCGAGCTTTTCTCAAAGCGGTATTACTGCTCTCAGGCGGTGCTGGCGGCATTTGCCGAGGAGCTTGGAATGACGAAGGAACAGGCACTCAGAGTCGGAGCTTGCTTTGGAGGCGGTATGTGCAAGGCTGAGGTCTGCGGAGCGTGTACGGGTGCGCTTATGGCTCTCGGACTGAAATACGGTATGTGTGAGGACGGCGACTATGACAGCAAGCAGAGAGCAAACAGCTATGCTGTGCGTTTTCTTGATGAATTCGCAAAGCAGAACGGCTCTTACATCTGTCGTGAGCTGCTTGACTGCGATATTGCCACCGATGAGGGAAAGGCTTATGCACGGGCAAAGGGACTGTTCGCAACTGAATGTCCGAAGATGATAGAGAGTGCTGTGCTGATCGCAGAAAAGCTGATAAACGAATAATATCGGCTGATTTAAATTTATCAATAAAAGTTAAATGCAAGGGTTCTGTGTCTGAACTGAAGATCCTACTTTTTCGTAATCAGCCCCTCCGATACTGTAACTGTGATGTGGAATGTGTCGTCTTTTGTAAGCTCGAAATCCAACACATTTTTTAATCGTTCTGTTCTTTGTAATCTGCATTGCGATAAAGGCATTTTTATGATACGATTTCAGTGAAAACGGAAAAATATTTCAAAAAGTTTTTATGCCAAAAATGGTAAAATGATATACTGTTGTAGAGAGTTGGATCATAAGTATAATAAATGTTAAAAATATAAAAATCATGTTAATGAAATAAAAAAATTTAAAGACATATATTATAAATTTGATTGTTATTGATAAAAAGCATTAATTATGTTTAAGATTATTTTAAGATTTGTTTGTTAGGATTTTTTTACAAAAGGATACATTGTTTTACTTGATTTTAGGAGGATGAAAAATGAAAAAGAAAACAATGCTTGCAGGTGTACTCTCTGCCTGCATCGTCGGCACGGTATCAGTTTTGACACTTTCTGTATCTGCTGCCGACAAAGTATACGGTGATGCAAACATGGACGGAACTGTGGATATGTCCGACTGCGTACTTATAATGCAGTCCCTGGCAAATCCCTCAAAGTACGGCGATGGCGGTTCTGACGCAAATCACATCACTAAAGAAGGTCTTGACCTTGCCGATGTTGCAGAACGCGGAAATGGTCTTACCGCAAATGACGCTCTGTCGGTTCAGCGCTATCTTCTCGGCAGTATAAAAAGCCTGCCTGAGAGCGTTGCTGAGGGACAGGGAAGTGACACCCCCTCAAAGGACGAGGTAAACACAAAGATACATCTCAAGGACGGTGCTGTAACAATTGATGGACAGTATGCGGTCGCAGACGGTTCAAAGGTGACTATTTCTCATTCAGGAAGCTACACTATCGATGGTACTCTCTCAGACGGACAGATCTATGTGGAAGTTCCTGATGTACAAGCTGACAGCGGCACTGTAAAGCTTATTTTCAACGGTGTAAATATTACAGGCAAGAGTGCTTCTGCTGTATTCATAAAGAATGCAGAAAAGGCTTCTATCACTATTGCTGACGGTACAGAAAACTTTATATCTGACGGTACTGCTGCATATACAGGTGACAATGAGAAGAACGCTGTAATTGAAGCTAAGGACGATCTTACTGTAAAGGGCGGAGACAAGGGTACAGGTACACTTACAATAACCGCAAATACACAGACTGCTATGGTCTGCAACAATGATATCAAGTTTACAGGCGGTATCGTAAATATCGAAACTCTCAATGAGACTGAGCCAAATGATGCGGTTAAGGGAAAGACCTCGGTTACAGTAAAGGGCGGAAAGCTCAGTATCGTGTCTGTTGGCGACGGTATAAAGTCATCAAAGGGCAATGTGGAGCTTTCAGGCGGTGAAGTAGTGATCAAAGCAGGCAGCGATGCCGTACAGGCAGAAACTGATATCAGCATCAGCGGCGGCGATGTATCCGCATTCGGCGACAAGGGTCTCACAAGTGTAGGTACTGTCAATATCACAGGCGGTGAGATTATCGCTACAGCTACTGACTGCCAGTGTGAAAATCTCACATCAACTCAGCAGAATACTCTTATGTTTGACTTCGTCAAGGAGTGGGGCAAGAACAATCCTATTGCACTTACAGATGCTTCAAACAAAGAACTGTTTGACAAGAATACTTCCAAGAAGTTCAGATATGCTATTATCTCATCACCTGAGATCGGAAGTGCTGATTATAAGCTCTTTACAGGCGGCATTAAAATGAAGCACAGCACAGGCAGCACATTCAAGGCAGGCAAGCCCGCTTCATACAAGGATGTCAACAACGACATGGAGAACGAAGAGCAGCTCTACAGCGGACTTTTCAGTCAGGATATGATACATAAGATAGACGTTAAAATGGACGAAGCCCAGTGGGATAATATGCTCAAAAACGCAAGCAAGGAAGAGTGGACTCCTTGTGATGTTGTTATAGACGGAGAGGAACTTAAAAATGTCGGTATCCGTACTAAGGGCAACAGCTCACTTATGATGGCTAAGAACGGAAAATACAGCTTCCGTATCAAGACAGATAAGTTTGATAAGGATATAAACTATCACGGACTTACAGAG
Organism: Ruminococcus flavefaciens; assembly: GCA_004556875.1. Taxonomy (GTDB): domain Bacteria; phylum Bacillota; class Clostridia; order Oscillospirales; family Ruminococcaceae; genus Ruminococcus; species Ruminococcus flavefaciens_S. The sequence goes on along the minus strand of SFFP01000122.1, from coordinate 2,545 downwards.
CTTTGCATGAACAATATGCTCATGGACGCTTCATGCCTCAGAGATATCATCTGCTACAATGCTATGTATGAAGTTGACGGGGTTGCACCTCATGCTGCACATACAGATATGTACCTCAACGGAGAGCTTTACAGCTTCTATCTCCTTGCTGAACAGCCCGGTACTACTGTAGCAGAGCGTTATGCAGTTGATGATGATTCTGTACTTTACAAGGCTACCGAAAGCAACGGCAACGGCGACGGAGGCTGGGGCGGATTCGCAGGCGACAGCTATTGCTCGTTTACAGAAAATATGCCGCTTGACAGATTTGATGTAAAGTTCGGTCAGGACGATGAATTCAAGCATATTCAGGATATCAAGACAGCTATCAACAAGCTTACTCCAACAGATTATAAGTTCATCGAAGATGTACTCGATGTGCCAAGCTTCCTCAAGGGCTTTGCAGTAAACGCTATTTTCTGCAACTACGACAGCTATAACGGTTCGCTTGCCCACAACTACTATCTCATGTATTCTGGCGGAAAGGCTTACTTTGTAGGCTGGGACTACAACCTCTGCCTCGGAAACTTCACAGGCGGTGCAAGCTCAGTAACTTCCGATATTACAACAAGTCTCTATCAGTCAACAATAGAGGATCGTCCGCTTGCAAAGCTTCTTCAGGTGCCTGAATATTACGATATGTATGTTGATATCGTAAATCAGATCATGGACTACTACAGCGATCCTGAGGCATATGTATCTGATTATGCAAAGAAGATACGCTCACACGTTATTGCAGATCCGCGTGCATCATTCACAGTTGATGAATTTGACGTTAACACCTCAAAGAGTGCTGAAGGACTCCAGTACAGCGAGGAAGATCCGGGTATGAGCTGGGGCAACTGGCAGGGCAACGGTGATGCAAATGGCGGTGCATGGCAGGGATTTGGCAACGGCGACGGTAATGGCGGCGCATGGCAGGGATTTGGCGGTGACGCAAGTGTCGACTGGGCTAACATGGACTGGGAGAACTTCGACTGGGGCGGCATGGACTTCGGTGATATGGACTGGGGCAACGGAATGTTCGGCGGCGGTCAGACTTCAGTTGTGGACTTCCTTATCAAGAGATTTGAGATAATCCGCGAAGCTCTCAAAAAATAATTGTTTTTATTCCTTATAATAAAGCCTGTACTCAGAAAAAGCTGGGTACAGGCTTTTTGTATTTTTTCCCCTCGACTCTGGCGGGGAATGTTTATTTGCTGCTTTGGTCAGAAATCAATATAAAACAGCATACTTATTTACAGTACATTTGTTTTTTGGTGTTTTATACTGTTTGCGGAATTGTCGGGAATTATCGCTGCTGCTTGAAAAAACCTCATTATTGACTGCTGTCTAAATTGCACAAAAAAAGTATTGAAATCATGTTTGTGATGTGATATAATAGGTTTTGTAATTTTTTACTGAGAGAGGTATTTTTATGAATTTTATCAAAAAAATGAGCAGCTTTGTTACGGCTTTGCTCATGGTGTCTGCTATGCCGTGCAGAGTACCATTGGCTATGGCTGAGCAGAATGCGGACGGACTTTATATAAATGAAGTCTGCACTCAGAACAAAAAATGTTTCACTGACAGTCTCGGAAGAGCCTCTGACTGGATAGAGCTTTACAACGGCGGCGATAATGACATCGACCTGTCGGGAGTCGGTCTGTCTAAAAGTGAGGATGAACCCATGAAGTACGTTTTTCCGTCAGGTACTTCCATTGCAAAAGGCGAGTATCTCATTATCGTCTGTGCAAAGGATGGAGAGAACATGACAGAGCCAAATGCAGGCTTTGCACTTGGTAAATCAGGTGAGACCCTTTTTATTACCTCACCTGACGGTACTGAGCTTGCGAGACTGGAAGTTCCTGCCCTTGACGAGGATATGGCATACGGACGCTCATCTGACGGAAACTATGCGGTAATGACTCCCACACCTGCTTCTGAAAATCATTCCGCACCTGCCGAGCCTGTTTTTTCCATTGACTCAGGCTTTTACAGCGAAGATGAGATAAGCGAGCTTACCCTGTCTGCAGCAGATACCATTTATTATACCCTTGACGGCTCTGACCCTACTACCTCAGAAACTGCCGTAGTATACAGAGGTGCGATACCCATGTACGACAGAAGTATCGAGGAAAACGTTTACAGCAAATATCAGCAGGACGACACGCCTTACTCTATAACCCTTACTCAGTGGTACAAGGCAAGTAATGAGAAATTCGACAAGGCTACCATAGTCAGAGCGGCTGCAAAGGCTGAGGACGGCACTTTCAGCAGAGTTATCTCAAAGACCTTTTTCGTGATGAATGATGAAAAGCTCAGATATTATTCCAGAATACCTGTTGTTTCTATCGTAACTGACCCCGATAATCTTTTCGATAAGGATAAGGGCATTTACGTTGCTGGTCAGAAGTACATCGACTGGCAGCAGCTTTCTGATGAAGAGGTGGCTGCTAAAAATCTGACACAGGAGGATATGGCGAACTTTCTCTCGACAGGTAAAAAGTGGGAGAGAGAAGCCGAT
>SFFP01000121.1 GCA_004556875.1 Ruminococcus flavefaciens | reverse complement strand
TTTTTCATACAACAACTCCCGAAAAGAAAAAATATACATATAAAATAATTATATCACAAATCCCATTTCTTTTCAATAGGAATAAATCAAAAAATACGAAATAGAACAAAAAAGCCTCTGCAAAAGCAGAGGCGTGAGTCAGGTAATGCTCTCTATCTTGACTCTGAGTTTTTTGATTATTTTCTTCTCAAGTCTTGAAATGTAAGACTGAGAAATACCGATACAGTCCGCAACCTCCTTCTGAGTTTTTTCCTTTCCGTCTATCAGACCAAAGCGCATTTCCATTATCTCTCTTTCACGCTGACCAAGCTCAGAGACTGCATTTCTGAGTATTTCGCGCTCTGCTTCTGTCTCAATGCCCTTGTTGACGATATCCTCATCAGTGCCGAGAATGTCCGACAGCAGGAGTTCATTCCCGTCGTAGTCGATATTCAGCGGCTCGTCAATTGAAAGGTCATTGCGGTACTGAGATGATTTCCTCAGAAACATGAGTATCTCATTCTCGATACAGCGCGAAGCGTAAGTGGCAAGCTTGATATTCTTAGTGGGGCAGAATGTGTTCACAGCCTTAATAAGCCCGATAGTTCCGATTGATACAAGGTCTTCGATACCAATACCTGTGGACTCGAATTTCTTTGCGATGTACACCACAAGCCTGAGATTATGTACTATAAGACAGTTTCGCGCATCGGGGTCATGCAGAGTCAGCTTTGCGAATACTTCTTCCTCTTCCTGTTTTGTGAGCGGCGGCGGAAGAGTGTCTGAGCCGTTGATGTAGAACACCTCGCCTCTGAAATGTTTTTGCAGGAATGCCCTTATTTTTTCGATGATATTCATAATTTTCTCCTTCTTTTCCTATATTTTAAGCAGTTTCGGGTTAAATACGGCTTTTCCTCCGCATTCTCCGAAGCCAATTACAGCATCAACAGGTTTTCGATCACCGTTTTCACAGCAGGAAATCACTATCTCATCGGGACGAAACACAGGTATCAGTCCGTTACCCGATACAGCCGAACACGGAAGAAGTCTGAAACCGCGTGGGAGTTTTTCACAGTCAAGTTCATAGCCTGTCAGCTCAGAAAAGTATTCTTCCGCACAGATTATAACAGGAGAACCGCTGAAATAGTCCACGAGACCATTTCCTGTATCGGCAAGACCGTTGAGGGTAATGATCTTTTTTCCGTCGCGAATAAAGACACGATAACTGCCGTCAGGGGTTCTGTCGATCCATATCCTGAAAAAATAGACAGCGGCATACAGAAGTGCCGTAGTAACGATGAGTATTATCAGTGAAAAATCTATATAGAAACAGGCGTTGTTGAAGTGGATAAATTCAGGCTTAAAAAGGGAATATACACCGTAAACCGTACCTGCAAGGACGAAATTAGCTGCAAAAAAGGCTATGGTATTTAGTGCAAGCCTTTTTTTACTGCGAATGCCGAAAGCGGCTGCAACGATACTCACAGCAGCGGCGGTTTTCAGAGCAATAGTCAATGTGTTTCCAAGCTCAGGAAGAAGTATAGTCAGTGAGAAAAGACTTCCGTATATCGAAGCCGCTATGCATCTTGCTGTCCTCAGCGGTGAGTGAGTAAGACCTGCCGTAATACGAAGCAGGAAGAAATTCACATAGATATTCAGCACTATTAGTACATCAACATATATGGTCTGCATCGGACACCTCCTGACTTGCTGTTCTTAATATATTATAATGCACAAGCCGTGCGGAATATGTCATAATCAGTCGCCGTGAAAATTGACATTACATTGCTTTTATGCTATGATACAGATATAACTTGGATTATGGAGAAAAACCAATGAATTACAATAAAACGATTTTTTCATGTTTTACGGGATATATCGTACAGGCGATAATTAACAACTTCATCCCACTTCTTTTCATAACACTCCGCAGCAGTTACGGTATACCTCTCAGCAGGATAACACTTCTCATAACCGTGAATTTCGGCATACAGCTGCTTGTTGATCTTTTATCGGCATTTTTTGTGGACAGGATCGGCTACAGAGTCTCGATAGTTGCCGCTCATATTTTTTCAGCGGCAGGACTTGTCATGCTGACATTTCTGCCCGATATAACTGACCCGTTTATCGGCATAATGATATCTGTTGCGGTATACGCTGTTGGCGGCGGACTTATAGAAGTCCTCATTAGTCCCATAATGGAGAGCTGTCCCACTAAGAATAAAGAGAAAGCCATGAGTCTGCTTCATTCATTTTACTGCTGGGGACAGGTAGGAGTTGTTCTTATATCCACAGTATTCTTCCGCATAGCAGGAATAGACAACTGGCGTGTATTATCGGTAATATGGGCGATAATACCGCTTATAAACGGCATATTGTTTATTAAAGCTCCGATAGCTCCGCTGATAGCAGATGATGAAGATGGAATGAAGCTTTCAGAGCTTTTCAAAAGCGGCACTTTTATGCTGCTGATGCTTATGATGATGTGTGCAGGTGCAAGTGAGCTTGCTGTAAGTCAGTGGGCATCGTTCTTTGCGGAAAATGGACTTCATATAAGCAAGACAGCAGGTGATCTTGCAGGACCTATGGCGTTTGCGCTTCTTATGGGTAGTGCAAGGGCGTTTTACGGAAAATACGGTGACAGGATAGATCTTGACAAGTTTATGGGAGCAAGTGCGGTGCTGTGTACAGCTTCATATCTTGTGATAAGCCTTGTTCCAGTGCCTGCCGTAAATCTTGTCGGCTGTGGGATATGCGGACTGTCCGTAGGGATAATGTGGCCGGGAACTTTCAGCAAGGCAGCTGCTTCTCTGAAAAGAGGCGGAACTATGATGTTTTCGCTCCTTGCTCTTGCAGGAGACATAGGCTGTTCGGCAGGACCTGCACTGGTCGGTGCAGTTTCAGACAACAGTGGAAGCATGAAAAATGGAATATTTGCGGCGGCAGTGTTTCCGATGCTGATGCTGACAGGTATACTATTAATGAAAAAGAAAAAGGCTGCGGCTTCTTAATGAAACCGCAGCCTTTGCTGCATATTAGCGAAGGAATGGAAGAGCAAGTGCTCCGATCATCATCAGACCTGCAAGTGCAAGAACAGCGATACGCATCCATGTTTTCTTCTGTGGAGTGTGGTTGTTGATCATTTATATCACCTCTCAATGTCTTTTTTTCATTCGCTTTTTACGATTTGGAATGTAATCCGAATATATCTCGGACTTCTTTTTACCGCCGTAAGCGGATTTTTTACGGTCAAAATGCGGCTTGTCGTCAGGGCGGCGGCTGCCTCTGCGGACAAAGTTTTCTCCGCCTTTATAGAGCTTTACCTCTACTTTGCTGCCGTTTATTTTAATAGAATCAGTACATTCGATGATGTATTCCGACTCAGCTTCGGGAACTTCAACAGTAGTATGTTCATTGAAAATGTCTATCTTACCGAAATCCTTGCCTGTCATACCTGTTGCGTCAACAAGTGCGCCGAGAATGAAGTTAGGAGCTATTCTTCGGTTCCTTCCGATATTTATTACGATCTTTACTGTCTTAGCACCGCTGTTTTTGCCATTTCTGAGAGGCTTTGTCTTTTCAAAATCAGGGAGAGAGTCAGTTTCGGCTCTGAGCTGTTTAGCGATGACTCTTGCAGCTGCTTCGCGGTAGTCGATACCCATAGCGGCAAGTCTGTCAAGAATATCGTAAGCATCATGACCTGCTGAAGCTTCAGATATCTCTTTGATGGCTGACTCCTTTTTCATAGCGATTATATCTGACTTGTCAGGCAGCGGCATTTCGCGTATCTCAGCGTGAGTATACTTTTCTATGGCGCGAAGGTCATAGAGCTGTCTTCTGCCGCTTATAAGGGTATAAGCAGTACCTGTTCTGCCTGCTCGTCCTGTTCTGCCGATACGGTGTATGTAGTATTCATTATCCTGTGGCAGGTCATAGTTGAAAACCGCATCAACTCCGCTTACGTCGATACCTCTTGCGGCAACGTCGGTAGCAACAAGTATCTCGGCAGTCTTGTTCTTGAAGCTGTTCATGACCTGCGTACGCTGTATCTGCTTCATATCACCGTGAAGACCTGCGGCGCGGAAGCCGTTTTTAACAAGCTCTTCCGTGAGCTGGTCTACCATAGCCTTAGTATTGCAGAATACCATAGCGGATGACGGCTTGTATGCCGCAAGGAGAAGCCTGAGTGCATCAGTCTTTCTGCCCATAGCGACTTCAAAATAGAACTGCTCGATAAGCTCAACAGTTTTCTGTGCAGACTTTATCTTGATATGAACAGGATCAGTCTGATACTTTTCAGTAATAGCCATTATCTCTTTAGGCATAGTAGCCGAGAAGAGAACAGTCTGTCTGTCCTCAGGCATATCAGCGAGGATAGTTTCAATATCCTCACGAAATCCCATATTCAGCATTTCGTCTGCTTCATCAAGGATAACGGTTCTTATATTGTCAAGTTTGAGGGTCCTTCTGCGGATATGGTCCATGACTCTTCCGGGAGTACCGATAATTATATTAGCGCCGCGTTTAAGTTCATGTATCTGTTTTTCCATGCTTGCGCCGCCGTATACAGCCGAGGACTTTACGCCCTCTTTGAACTTTGCGAATTTGCGTATCTCCTCATTAGCCTGCATCGCAAGCTCTCGTGTAGGGCAGAGTATGAGCACAACTGCTGATTTTCTGTCAGCCTCTGTGATGCTCTCTACAGCAGGTATGCCGAAAGCGGCGGTTTTTCCTGTACCTGTGTTTGAACGTCCCACAACGTCTCTTCCTTCGAGGAGAAGAGGAATACTTTCCTTCTGTATTTCAGTCATCTCCGTATATCCCAGCTCGTCAACAGCACGGAGAAGCTCCTGTGATAAATTCAGTTCATTAAAATGCATATTTATCCTTTCTTATCCAACCTTGTCTTAATATTGCCAATACAAATTATAATAGCACAAAAAGGGAAAAAGGTCAAGGGCATTTATTGCGAAAAACGCATGATAATGAGCAGTTGACAAAACATCAGCCGTACACTATAATATTTATATGAATATTGCAGACTAAGGTCTTGGATACAGGGGGAAAATTATGATACAGGACATATTTCCAAGCAGACTTGACAACAGCTTTAAACAGAAAAATATCAGTGCAGATGATGTGCTGATATGCTTTGACAGTGAAGGCAGGCTTCTTGTGTCTGTAAATGACGGAAGTATAAGCTTTCTGAAAGGCAGTGACAGCGCTGAGAACAAAAATATTTATGCTTTTTCAATTGATGATTCAAGCTATTACATATCCCTTTCTTCAGCTGAGAATAATTACACATCTTATGAGTACATGACTCTGCGTCAGCTCAGGGACTGCGGCAGAGGAAAAGAGCTTTTTGCGGCATTTACTGCGTATCATCTTTGGAAATGGTACAGTGACAATAATTACTGCGGAAGGTGCTCAGAAAAACTTGTGCTTCACGAAACTGAGCGTGCACTTGTCTGTACAAAATGCGGAAATGTTATCTATCCGCGTATAAATCCTGCTGTGATAGTAGGAGTGACAAAAGGCGACAGTATACTGATAACCCGATACCGCCGCGGATATGCTCATAATGCTCTGGTGGCAGGCTTTACCGAAATAGGCGAGACTCTTGAAGAGACTGTGCGCCGCGAGGTCATGGAAGAAACAGGCGTTAAAGTAAAGAATATCCGCTATTACAAGTCTCAGCCCTGGGGAATGGCTCAGGATATGCTTGCAGGATTTTTCTGTGAAGCTGACGGCGACGGTGAGATACACATGGACGAAAACGAGCTGAAATATGTCGAGTGGGTCAAGAGAGAGGATATAGTTTTACAGCCGAATGATCTTAGTCTGACTAATGAGATGATGAAGCTTTTCAAAGATGGAAACGAATAATATAAAAACGGCATTTGCAGAAATACAAATGCCGTTTTCTCATTGGCGCTTTAGCGTAACTAAACCCCCAGTTCTACTGGGGGAATAAAAATGCTTTAGCAAAAGCTTAAAAATAACCTCCAAGTATGGTAGA
>SFFP01000120.1 GCA_004556875.1 Ruminococcus flavefaciens | reverse complement strand
GAAGACATAACAACTGTCTTCGTAACTATCTCAGACGCAAACAACAAGCTCGTTGTCGTTCAGGAGCCTATCGTGGTAACTGATGCAGACAATGACGGCAAGCTCACTATCAATGATACTTTTATCCTTGCACATGACAAGTTCTATGAGGGCGGCTCAGAGGCAGGCTATAAGTCATCTGTGGGTCAGTACGGTCTCTCTATCGACAAGCTCTGGGGCACCGAAAACGGCGGCAGCTATATGTACTACGTAAACCACAATATGGCAAGCGGTCTAACTAATATCATCGGCAACGGCTCTTACCTTGACGCTATGGTATTCCCTGACCCTGCAAATCTCGATTACCACTACAGCCACTTCGGTACAAGAAGCAATGCTCCTCAGGAAGTGGGCGATGAGGAAGAAATGCACCTTGTATATTCTGATTTCGATGCTCAGTGGAATCCTGTGGAAAAGCCTGTTGCAGGCGCTAAGATAACCCTCAACGGCGAGCCTACAGACATCGTTACAGACGAAAACGGCGACTTTAAGATAACTTTCACAAAACCGGGCACAAACATCGTAAGCGCAGTTTCCGATACAGTGAATATCGCTCCGCCTTCATACGTTATAGAGATAAAGGGCGATGAGACAACAACTTCTACTACAACTGAGACAAGCACCACAACTACCGAAACAACTACAACTACAACAACTACTGCCACAACTTCAAAGACTACAGCTAAGACTACAGCCAAGACAACTGCAAAAACTACCGCAAAGACAACTGCAAAGAAGTCCGACTCACCAAAGACTGGTGTCAAGGGTGCAGGTATGGCTGTATTCGGTCTTGCAGGCGCTGTAGCCACAGCTTTCGCTTTAAGAAGAAAGAATGAGGACTAAGTTACTTTCGGGTATCCTGTGTTCTGTTATAGCTCTGATGCTTACACTCAGCATTACACCGCTAAAGGCTGAGTGCAGTGAATATACCGCCGATGATGTTCAGTCTGTCATTGGCGGTATCGTTGATTATAAGCTCGGACAGTCAGGTGCAGGAAGCATTGATGAATGGCTTGACGGTACTGCCGCAGAGGGCGCAGGCAGAACTACAGACTGGTACGTTATCGCTCTCAGCCAATACGGTCACAAAGGACTCAGAAACTATGAAAATGCTCTGAAAGCCTATCTCGCAGACAATAATGTCTCGTCGGCAACTTCAAGGGAAAAGTACGCACTGGCTCTCTGTGCCGCAGGAAGCAATGACAGCTATATCTCCGATATCCTCGATAATTCCATCGGAAAGCAGGGACTTATGAGCTGGATATACGGTCTGCATATCCTCAATAACGGCTATACCTGTTCAGCTTATACCTTTGACTCTGTTATAGACTATCTCCTTTCCATGCAGTATGACGACGGCGGCTGGGCACTTTTCGGCGACTATGGTGATATAGATGTTACTGCCATGACCGTTCAGGCTCTTGCTCCATATACCGACAGGTATGATGTTTCTCAGGCTGTTGACCGCGCTCTGGACTTCATGTCACAGCGTCAGGAGGATAACGGCGGATACACTAGCTTCGGAACTCCAAATCCCGAGAGTACGGCTCAGGTGCTTACGGCTGTCTCTGCACTGGGTATAGACTGCCGATACGATGAAAGATTCATCAAAAACGGCAATAACCTCATCGACGGCATCATGGACTACAGACTCGATGACGGAAGCTTCTGCCACGCTATGGGCGAGGAGTCAAACGAGACCGCAACTGTTCAGGCGCTTTACTCGCTTATCGCTTTCATGCGCATGGAAAGGGGCGAATCTCCCCTGCTTATTATGGATAACTGCGGTCTGAAAGGCTGGGTAAGTCCAGAGGAAACTCCTGTTATCCCACAGAATGATACTTCTGAGGATAAGGCTGACATCAAAGCTCCCGATCATACCACTGCCCCAAATAAAAACAGCACCACTGCTGTAACAAGGGTATCAAACACTACCGCTTCTAAGGCTTCATCTGCCGCAAAAACCACAGCTTCTTCAAAGACATCGGCTGTTATCACATCATCTGCTGACGGCGCTTCACCGCAGGAGATAACCCCCACGGAAGTCACATCGGCTCAGGAAAAAGCTTCTCAGCGAGGGAGCTATAAGCCTATAGTCATACTCATTATCATCGGCTCAGGGGCAGTCCTTGCACTTATCCTCTTTATCACAGGCAAGCGAAACATCAAGAACTTTATCTTCCTTGCCGTCATTGCAGGTGCGGCTGTCGCAGTCGTTCTCCTTACGGATATATCTTCTGCCGAGGACTACTACAGCGGCGAGAAAAAGCACAAGGATAATATCGTGGGCACGGTCACTATGGAGATACGCTGTGACACTATCGCAGGCAAGTCAGACTCAGAACATATCCCCGATGACGGCGTGATACTTGCTCCCACTGCTTTCGATATAGAGGCAGGAGACACGGTGTTCGATATCCTCACGGAAGCCGCTCAGACCTACGGCATACAGGTTGAAAATACAGGAAGCTCAGGCGGTGCACACGGCAAGGTCTATATTGCAGGTATAAACTACATCTATGAATTCGATTTCGGCGACCTTTCAGGCTGGGTCTACCACGTAAACGGCATAACTCCGTCGCGCAACTGCGGCGAATACGTACTCAGCGACGGCGACAGGATTGAGTGGCTCTACACCTGCGAGATAGGTCACGACCTTGATGAGGTATACGAAAAATGAGGAAATTCTCTGAATACGACCCCATAGCTGTCACCATATGGTTTTTCAGCGTCACAGGCATTGCCATGTTCTGCAACTACCCTGTTCTCATGGGCATTTCCCTTGTGGGGGGAGTCCTTTTCTTTACGGTGCGGAATGGTCTTTCTCACGGCAGAGAGCATATTTTCTTCTGGATACTCTTTGCAGTCCTCGCACTTGCAAATCCCCTCATATCTCACAACGGAAAGACTGTGCTCTTTGTCATGAACCACAATCCCGTTACTCTTGAAGCTCTGCTATACGGCGTAAATTCGGCGGCTATGATAATCGGCGTGCTGTACTGGTTCAGGTCTTTCACTCAGATAATGACAAGCGAAAAGCTCCTCTACATCACGGGAGCGCTCTCACCAAAGCTTTCACTGGTGCTGTCAATGGCGCTGAGATTTGTTCCACTGTTCAGCAGGCAGTCCGCAAAGATAAACTCCGCACAGACCGCTATGGGACTGTACAAGGACGACAACATCATCGACGACATAAAGGGACGTTCAAGGGTGTTCTCCATAATGGTCACATGGGCACTGGAAAACGGCATTATCACCGCCGACAGCATGGAGGCAAGAGGCTACGGCATCGGCAGACGCACTCAGCTGAAACGCTTTCACTTTCGGGTGTGGGATATACTCCTTATCATTGTCACTCTCGCTCTTACAGGCGTAACTGCGGCGGCTGTGGGCACTGACTCACTCAGCTTCACTTTCTATCCCGAAATAGAGTACAGCTCACCGAGCATTCTCGGTATTTCGGGAATATTATCCTACTTGGCACTAATTCTTCTCCCACTTATCATCGAAACGGAGGTCAGACTCAAATGGAAATACTTGCGGTCAGCGGTCTGAGCTTTACCTACCCTCAGTGCCAGTCACCTGCACTGAAAAACATCGGCTTTACCCTTGAAAAAGGAGATTTCGCCGTACTCTGCGGAGCTACGGGAAGCGGTAAGTCAACTCTGCTCCGTATGATGAAGCGTGAGCTTGCTCCTATGGGAGATATGCGCGGTGAGATAAGCTTCTGCGGAAAGGCTCTTTCCGACCTTGACGACAGAACTTCCGCGGCTTCTGTGGGTTTCGTGGCACAGCGTCCCGAACAGCAGATAGTTACCGACAAGGTGTGGCACGAACTGGCTTTCGGTCTTGAAAATCTTGGTGTAAAGCCTGATGAGATATACCGCCGTATTGCGGAAATGGCAAGCTATTTCGGCATAAATGACTGGTTCGACAGGGATACCGCTGAGCTTTCGGGCGGACAGAAACAGCTCCTCAATCTTGCATCTGTACTCGTTATGCAGCCACAGCTCCTTATCCTCGATGAACCCACTGCTCAGCTTGACCCCATTGCCGCGGCTGACTTCACAGCTACACTGAAACGGCTCAATCAGGACTTCTCCCTCACTATACTCATGGCTGAACACCGCCTTGAAGACGTTGTACCCATTTGCGACAGGCTCATTGTCATGGACAAGGGCAGTATCATCGCTGATGCGCCCCCTGCTGATACCATATCTCAGCTTCGTGACCGCAAGGATATCATCTGCGGTATGCCTGCGGCTTCGCGGCTTTACGCGAAGCTCAGCGGCAGCGGAAGCTGTCCGCTGACAGTCCGCGAGGGCAGGAACTTCATCGAAAACAATTACGGAAATACTACTCGCGGACTTGCGCAGGCATCTCATGCAGGCAGAAGCGACACGGCTCTGGAGTTCAAAGACGTTTATTTCCGCTATGAGCGAAGCGGCAGGGACATTCTGGACGGTCTCAGCTTCAAGGTGTACAGCGGTGAAATATTCTGCATACTCGGCGGCAACGGCTCAGGCAAAACTACTGCTCTTTCTGCGGCGGCAGGTCTTAACAAAGTCTACAGCGGTCAAATAAGGGTATTCGGCAAAAAGCTGAAGGACTACAAAAACCGCTCACTTTACAGGGAATGTCTTGCAATGCTCCCTCAGGACGTTCAGACCGTGTTTCTGAAAAATACTGTCCGCGAAGAACTTGAAGAGTGCGGTGCGGAGCTTTCAGAGCTTCCATACGATATATCACACCTGCTCGACACTCACCCCTATGACCTCTCAGGCGGCGAACAACAGCTCACTGCTCTTGCGAAAGTCCTTGCAGCAAAGCCGAAACTGCTCCTGCTTGACGAACCAACAAAGGGTCTGGATGCAGCCGCTAAGCTGAATATCATAGAAATCCTCAGAAAGCTGAAAGACAAGGGCGTGACCGTTGTCATAGTCACTCACGATGTTGAGTTTGCCGCAGTCTGCGGTGACAGGTGCGCAATGTTCTTCGGCGGCAAGGTGGTCTCTGTGGGGACTCCCCATGAGTTCTTCCCTCGCAGCAGCTTCTACACAACAGCCGTAAGCCGCATGACACGCGGATATTTCGACAACGCCGTGACTGTTGAGGACGCTGTTTCACTATGCCGACTCAATGAAAATACAGGAAACACCTCGGCTATCAAAGGGGTGAAGCTATGATACTCATAAAGAGCAGAAAGCTCAGACAAGCCATAAAAATAGCCGTTCCATTCGTTATCATACCCACCATAACTGTAGTGGGCGCGCTTGCTTTTGACGCAAAAAAACATATAATCATCGCCCTTGCAGCAGCTGTCATGGCTCTGCTTCTGTTTGCGGCAGGCTTTGAGAAAAAGTCAACAGGTACGCGGAGAATGGTCATTGTTGCGGCAATGACTGCCCTTTGCTTCGCAGGAAGATTTATCCCCTTCCTTAAACCTATCGCCGCCCTCACTATCATAACAGCTCTCTATCTCGGCGGTGAAGCAGGCTTTCTTGTGGGAGCTATGTCCGCTGTGCTCTCGAATTTCTACTTCGGACAAGGTCCGTGGACTGCCTTTCAGATGCTTGCATGGGGACTAATCGGTCTCTTTGCAGGCATATTCTCGGAAAAGCTCCTGAAAAGCCGTATATTGCTCCTTATCTACGGTGCTCTGACAGGTATCGCCTATTCGTTCATCATGGATATCTGGACTGTCCTGTGGTACAATCAGGGGTTCGATATCAGACTTTATCTTGCGGCACTGGTCTCGGCTATCCCCTATACTGCGTCATATGCGGTATCAAACGTGCTGTTCCTGTACCTGCTTGCCAAGCCATTCGGCGAGAAGCTACAGCGAATAAAGGTGAAATACGGAGTCTGAACCAATTCGTAATTCATAATTGCAGAGGACACCTACGGCAATCCGCAGTTAGTAGTCAGATACATATCTATAAAAGAAAGCTCTCCATAACGGAGAGCTTTTTCTTGTCCACCTTCACCATGATATCCTCCTTCCCTTCCTTCCCTTCCTTCC
>SFFP01000119.1 GCA_004556875.1 Ruminococcus flavefaciens | reverse complement strand
TGAGTAGATATAATATGTGCCCTGATTGCGGACGTCGTCTTCATAGAAAGCTGGATTGTTTTGGAAATTGGGACGGAGAAAGCTATTATTGCCAATACTGCGCGGATATGTATGACACTGATGAAAATGATGATATTAGTGTATATGATGCTGCCGATATCTGGGCTTCAAACGGAAAGGACGAGGATTATATGTTTGGTTATTCCGAGGAAGAACTGGAAGACGCACTTAACAGTTAAAGCAGGTGATATTATGAAACTCTTTCCTGAAATTTCAAGAGTTTTAAATTTTTTATCAAAAGTTGATAAATATAATATAAAAACAACAGATACAGATAGAAAAGTGTTTAAAGCTGAGAAAGACGGTGAAAAGTTTTCTGCTGTAGATTATCCATCTGGTAAAAGAGTAGTCACACATTCTTACTATCCTAAGAATGATGACGATGATAATATTTGAGAAATATCTGCAAAAAACGAACGGATAATATCCGCCCTTACGCAAAAAGGAGTACCTCACGGTACTCCTTTTTTAGTTCTGTAAGCGATGTACAAGTATCATTTTCGATGATAGTGAGCGAGCTTGCGAGCGGCAGCGTGGCAAGGGTGCAGCGTCACGCTGCCTTTTTTTACAATATAAAGCAGATAAGTCCCGAACAGCCTTCGTTTATGACTCTTTCAAGAGTCTCCTGCAGCTTCATTCGCGCATCAACAGGCATTTTGAAAAGCTTGCTGTGAAGTCCCTCATTGACCAGTTCATGCAGGGATTTGCCGAAAATATTGCTCTCCCATATCTTTTTCGGGTCATCGTCAAAGCCGTCAAGCAGATACATGACAAGCTCCTCGGACTGCCGCTCAGTTCCCACGATCGGACTGATAGTCGTATTGATATTGGCTTTCATCAGATGTATCGACGGCGCGGAGGCTTTGAGCTTTACGCCGTATTTGCCGCCCTGACGGATTATCTTCGGCTCTTCCAGCGACATCTCTTCAAGCTCGGGCATGACTATTCCATAGCCTGTTGCCTCCACCTCTGCAAGCGCAGGCTCTATACGCTTGTATTTGCGGCGTATGTCGTTAAGCTCAGCAAGAAGCGGCATAAGGTCGCTTTCGCTCTCTATCTCGATGCCTGTAGTCTCCCCAAGTATCTTATAAAACAGGCTGTTGTCAAGCTCCGCAGTAATAGTCACAGAGCCTTTTCCCAGATCAATACTGCTTATCTCGGCTTTCAGCACATTCGGGCACTCAGATATGGCTTTCGCCGCGTCCTCAGCTTCGCGGACAAGCTTTATATCCTTTGCCGCATTGCGGATACAGTCAAGTATCTCGGTTTTCAGCCAGTGTCCCTTGCCGAGAGAGTTTATCCACCGCGCCGTACGGATATTTATCTCCTTTATCGGGAACGAGAACAGTATCTCTCGGATTATTCCGCGGATATCCTCCTCGCCAAGTTCAAGACAGTTTACAGGTATGACCTTTGCGTCATAGCGCTCAGTAAGCTTTGCGGCAAGTGCGGCAGTCTCCTGCGATTTCGGGTCAACGGTATTGAGAATGACTATAAACGGCTTTCCAAGCTCCCGCAATTCGCGGATAACACGCTCTTCGCACTCCTCATATTCCTCACGGGGGATATCCGTCACTGAGCCGTCCGTCGTGATGACAAGACCAATTGTGGAATGATCGGTTATGACCTTCTGAGTACCTATCTCAGCCGCCATATTGAACGGTATCTCCTCATCGAACCACGATGTCATGACCATTCGCGGCTGTTCATTCTCGATATATCCAAGCGAACTCGGTACGATATATCCCACGCAGTCGATAAGCCGCACATTGAACTCTGCGCCGTTTCCCAGGTCTATCTGAACAGCCTCCTCAGGGATAAATTTCGGCTCTGTAGTCATTATAGTCTTCCCTGCTGCTGACTGCGGAAGCTCGTCAATAGCGCGTTCGCGCTTGAACTCGCTCGTTATGTTCGGTATCACCAGCGACTCCATAAATCGTTTTATGAAGGTGGATTTTCCGGTGCGAACAGGTCCGACAACGCCTATGTAGATATCGCCGCCTGTTCGCTCAGCGATATTGCTGTATATATCTTTTGCCATACAAATCTCCTTTTATTGAGAGCCGAAACACCTCAGCCCTTTATTCTGAATTACGAAACAATGGGTATAAGCAGCATTCCGCCGTTTTCGAGGCGCTCACCGCTCAGCTCATTTTCCTCCATTATAGCTGAAACGCTTGTGCTGTAGCGCTTTGCAATGTCCCAGACATCTTCATTCTCAACACCAAAATACAGCTTTATGGCGTAATCTCCGTCACGCTCCTTTTTGGTTGTTTCGTCAATTGAGATATCCGTAACGGCTTTTATGCAGTCTGAGCTATAGACTGACAGCTTAACACCGATATCCGCCTTGCCTGTAAGGACTCCCTCAGCAGATATGTCGTAGGAAGTCTCTCTCACGCTGACCTCTGCCGACACAGAAGCACCGCTGACATTATCGGGGAGCCCGATAGTTTCCTCAAAGGCTTCATCACGGTCAGGCATTATCATCATGCCTGTTTTATCCTTTGCCGCCATTGAATAGGTCAGCATACCGCTGATAACTACAGAACGTCCGTCATCGCCTATGCGCGTATTTATATTTTTCGGAGCGCTCCACATTGCGTAGATAGTTTGCGGCACGTTATCTCCCTCCGCAAGCTTTGCACTGTGTCGGAAGCTCTCATCGTAGACCGCAGGTATCTGCTCAGCTTTTATCTCTGATATTTCAACATTACACGGATATACTGTTGAAAAAGCGTCCTCAGCTATCATTGCAGTAGCTGTCCTTACGGCTCTGCAACCCAGTCTTATTTCCGCTTCACAGCGCAATATACGGTTGTTTCCCTCCTTGTCAGCAGTCACAGCTATATCACAGCTGAGCATCTCAGGCGTTACCATACAGTCATAGCTGTCATCAAGTCCGTCAATGTCGATTATCTGGCTGTATCCGAGAGAAAATCTCATGTTTTCAACACTGTTTTCAGCTGAGTAGAGAATTTCAACATCTATTTCCCCTTTTGCGAGAAGTTTGCCTGAGATAAGCTTTATCTCACACTGTGACGCACTGCTGCGGCAATTAAGGATAGCCGTCACATCAGGCATAGCTGCTCCAAGCTCTGTCTCTTCTTCGATGCGGACATTTTTCTCTGCACTGAGCCTGCCTGCGGCAAATTTCACAGGTGTTTTTTTTAGCTGTATATTCATGCCGAACGCATCAGATATGACTTCCTGTTCCTGCTGACCTGTTACGGTCACCTTCACAGAAACAGCTCCTCTCAGGTCAAGGCGGCGCTTGTTCACAGCGCGAAAATTAACGTGGTCTGCCTTCGGGACAAGTCTTATCTCTGCTGACTCAGCGTTTTTGCCAAGTTCAATGGTCTTTGTAAAGCTTCTGTGCTGCTCAACAGACTGCACATCACTGCTGTTTTCACCGCAGTAAAGGATATGTATATCGCACCTCAGCTCATATGTCAGCTTGTCACCGCTGACCCCCCAATCCATTATCACAGGAGTGGTATCGCAGCGGATAAGTCTGAAAATATCGGGACAGTAATCGGGAAGAATATAATCCAGTTCCAAAGGCTGCTCCTGAATACCGTCATATATCATTTCAGCGGCAGGCACAGTCTCTCTGTTGAGTTTTAATTCCATAGGGTCGACCTCCTTGAAGATTGCTTTGTGTAATTATATTCAACAGTGAGTACAAGTATGCTTTTTCGCGCCAAAAATAAAAAAACGGCAGATATTTCTCCGCGGCTGTTGCTATTTTCGCAAATATATGTTATAAGCGCAGTGCCTGCGCACCCTTTTTCGCGCCGAAAATAAAAAAACGGCAGATATTTCTCCGCGCCTGTTGCTATTTTCACAATAATATGATATAATAATTGTGAACAACAAAAAAGCAGTCCCCCGAAGCAGGGCGAACTGCTCTTATTCTGCCTGTTCCGCAGGCAAGAAAGGATCATATATGCTTCACGAGAAATCATGCGGCGCCATTGTCTACAGGAAATACCACGGCAATACGGAAATACTGCTGATAAAGCACATCAACAGCGGTCATTGGTCATTCCCAAAAGGTCACGTTGAAAAGGGTGAGACCGAGGTTGAAACTGCTCGTCGTGAAATCATGGAGGAAACCTCCATTGACGTTATTATCGACCCGACATTCAGAGAAACAGTTACCTATTCACCGAAAAAAGACACTCTCAAAGTCGTCGTTTACTTCCTTGCAAAAGCGAAGAATGTTGATTTTTCGCCTCAGGAGGGAGAGATAGCCGAAATACGCTGGGTAGATATCTCCTATGCCGGAAATATCCTGTCATACGAAAACGACAGAACTATCGTGGCAAAGGCAAAGACCGCTATCAAGGAAAATCATTGAAAAAAGGAGACCGATTTGGTCTCCTTTTTTAGTTCAGTTAATTTTCAATTCTTAAAGAGTAACGGGAAGTCCGTTTATCTCGATAGTAGGGTCGTCTATATCAATGAGGAGACAGCGTCTGCCGTCCACAACGCTTGTGCGCACCTTATCAGCCGCAGAAGGCTTGATATTTACGGTTATACCGGGCGATGTGAGGACTGTCTTTGTCTCAACAAGATTAGCCGCAGTAAGCGGTGCATTGCCGCAGACCTTTTCGTAAACAGGCTCGACCATATTGACTCTTTCTTCGGGAAGTCCAACATCTACGAGGATATCCTTCAGACGGGCATTGTCTATGACTACCTTGTCTGTGTCGTCCTTGTTATCCTCAACTACCTCCTGTATTTTCTCGTTTACGGTCTTGATGAGAGTATAATCAAGGTCATCGCCCACAACGTTTTTGAGTATGCTCTGAAAGCTGTTTTTCTCGCTCTCAGCAGACATAACGAATGTACAGCCGAGAACATTCTCGACTACGGAAACATTAGGCGATTTGATGTTCTTAGTGTAGTACATAACGTGGTTGATATCCGAGCTTCTGTTGCTGAAAACAGGATAAAGGAAGCCGTCTGACGGAGCTTTGCTGATAATAAGCTCAGTGTTGACCTTTTTAGTTATCTCGTTGCCAACGCTGTCGAAAATAAAGCCGTCCTTGCTTGTATTCACAGGGCAAATAGCTGTAAGGATATAACGGTATATCTCGTCCTCACCGTCAGCAAATTCGTCGTTTTTGTCCTTTTTGCGGATAGTGTATGTACAGTAAGCCGTAATTACCGCAAACGGACCTGTATATGCGATATTATTAGCGATATGATTGAGGAAATCCTCACAGGCGATATCGTCTTTAAGCTCAGATGTAAGAAGAGTATAAAGGATGTTCTGAGGCTGTCCCTCGTCATAGGCTTCATTCGGGAATTCATACTCGATAAAAGCCTTGCCTACGTTGGTATTGAGGACTTTTTTCAGTGTCTCATCGTAAACATCGTGCTCCTCAACAGGCATGGTAAGGCATGAGCTTACATTGTGGTATCTTACGTTTTTCTCAGCGTCGATGAACGCTGTAAGAACGCGCTCCATAATGAAAAATCCGCTCTTGTCCGAAAAATTCTTTTTTATCTCTGCTGTTTCCTTTTTATTCATTGCTGTTTCCTTTCCATATGAAATACATGGAGCTGCCGCACTTATGCGCCGCAGCTCCTTAAAATCATCTTACAGTTATACTTCCGCCTTCAAGGTGTTCAAAGGCATATTTTTCAAGCGACATATCATTTTCAAGGTTTCTGAACATATCAGAGTCCATGTAATAATAGCCTAAATCATACACAGTGCCCGGCTGAGCATCATCAGGTATCTTGAAGAAGAACGAAGCTATATCGCCGTCCTTGCCGTTATTGTCCTGAAACATGGTCGTAAAGAATACAGACCGCTTCTTGTCTCTTACAAGCTCAGGAGCAAGATTTCTCTGCCAGTCCATAGCAACAAATCCTGCGTTTTTCTTTGCAGCCTCACCTATCTCATAATCTACCGTAAGGTCTTCCTCGTCCTCTATCTGACACTGCAATACATCGGGATATGTGATATGTATACCGCACATATTCCACTTGTTTTCAGCACCTGTTACAGATACAGT
>SFFP01000118.1 GCA_004556875.1 Ruminococcus flavefaciens | reverse complement strand
GGAGGACGCCGACCGCGTGCGCGCCTTTGTCAAGGAAAATGACCTTGCCGGAACGGTGAATTACGAGGAGGATACAAAGCGCTATTATCCTCAGAATGACCTTGCGGCTTCTGTAGTAGGCTTTACTACAGGAAATATCGCATACGGCATTGAGTCATCATATGATGAATATCTTTCGGGTATCGACGGCAGAACGGTCTCAGCAAAGGACTCAAACGGCAAGGAGCTTCCGTATAAGTATTCCAAGACATTTGAGCCGAAGGACGGTGCAGATGTTTATCTCACTATCGACAGAGAAATACAGTATATCCTTGAAAAACACTTAGAGGAAATGTCAAACGATCACTCTGTAAAGAACAGATCGTGTGCTATACTCATGAATCCTAAGACAGGTGCTGTTCTCGGCATGGCAACATATCCAAGCTTTGATCTGAACGATCCTTTCGAGGTAACAAGTGATACTATCTTTGACAGGATATACTACGATAAGGATATAGATAATCCTACTGAAAAGGACAAAGAGGAATATACTCCCGAAGCTCGTGAGCGTCAGTGGAAGAACAAGTGTATAAGTGAGCGCTATGAGCCGGGTTCGGTATTCAAGATAATCACAGGTGCGTCTGTAGTAGAAGAAAAAGCTATAGATATCAATACATGGACTCATTACTGCTCAGGTATTGAATACTTCGAGGACGGTGAAAACAAGCTCCCTATCGCTTGCCATGCGAGGGATACAGGAGGACATAAGGTAGAGACTTTCCAGAAAGCACTTACCGATTCATGTAACCCTGCTTTTATGGCAATGGGTCAGGCACTCGGAAAGGAGAAGTTCCAGTATTACTTCGATGCTTTCGGTTTCAGAGAAGCAACAGGTATTGATCTTCCATATGAGGTAAACGGAGATCTTCCCGCACTCGATGTAATGAACCACATCGACCTTGCTGAGGCTTCGTTTGGTCAGTGTGAAACAGTTACTCCATTAGAGCTTATCACAGCCTGCAGTGCTGTAGTAAACGGCGGATATCTGCTTCAGCCTTACGTTGTCGACAAGGTAGTTGACAGCGACGGAAATATCGTTCTTAATAACGAAAGAACCGTAAGAAGACAGGTAATATCAGAAGAGACATCCAAGATAATGGCAAATGCCCTTCGTACAGTAGTTGCGGATAATCCGCAGGGAAATGTAGATATCATGGGATTTTCCATCGGCGGAAAGTCGGGTACTTCACAGCGTTTCAGCGCTATCAAGCAGAATGTAACGCAGGAATACGGCAAGGAAGACGAAACCAAAAACGAGTACGGTGCGTCTTATGTGTGCTTTACACCTTCCGATGATCCTGAGCTGATACTTCTTGTGCTTGCAGATATGCCTGATAAGGAGAATAATCAGTATTACGGAAGCAAATGTGCTGTTCCATGTGCGCAGGATATTCTCACAGATGTACTCAGATATCTTGACAAGAGTCCTGAGTATGACGAAAATGAGCTTAAAAACCTCAATGTAAAAGTTCCGCTTCTGAAGGGAGCTTCCGTTGATGATGCTATAAAGACCATTGATGGTCTTGGCGTAAAGTATGAAAAGATCGGCAGCGGTATAGAAGTCGTTGAACAGTCGCCGCAGACAGGAACTGCTATTTCTAAGGACGGCTGTATATACCTTTATACTGAAAAGGGCAATACCTATGAGCCTGTAACTGTCCCTGACCTTACATACTATTCGCCTGAAATGGCAAACGATGTTCTTGCAGGACTCGGCCTTAACTATGTTGCGAAAAATTCACTTTCATCACAAGAGGGTGCTACAGTCAAGGGACAGAGCATCGAACCGTATTCAACAGTTCCAAAGGGCACTACTATAGAATTAGAATTCCAGGCACAGTCATTCAATGACTGATACGCCTTTAGAAAAAGACAGGAGGCAGACAAAATGAAATTAAGCGATCTTATTGAAAACAACGCCGTTACATCTATCGGCGACACAGAAATAAGCTCAATAACAGATGATACGCGCAAGGTGACTCAGGGAAGCCTCTTTGTCTGCGTAAAGGGAGGAAGCTTTGACGGCCATACTGCTGCTGCGGAAATGCTTGAAAAGGGAGCGGCTGCGGTAGTCTGCGAGCGTGATCTCGGACTCGGTGACAGACAGATAATCACAGACAATTCAAGAAAGCTCTACGGACAGATCTGCTCGGCGTGGTTCGGCCACCCTGAAAGAAAGCTGAAAATGATCGGTGTTACAGGTACAAACGGCAAGACCACTATAACAAACGTTATAAAGCATATCCTTATGAAAAACGGTCATAAGACTGGTCTTGTGGGCACAATACAGAATGAGATAGGCGATGAGATCGTACACACCGAAAATACCACACCTATGGCATATGATTTTATGCAGCTGCTTGCGAAAATGGCTGATGCAGGCTGTGAGTATGTAGTTATGGAGGTGTCTTCCTTCGGACTCTGTCAGTACAGAATTGGTGCGTCACATTTTGAAATTGCTGTGTTTACAAATCTTACACAGGATCATCTTGACTATCACAAGGATATGGAGGACTATTATCAGGCAAAGAAAATGCTCTTTGATATCTGTGATACGGCTATAATCAATGCGGACGATGATTACGGAAAGAGACTTTTCGGTGAAGTCAGCTGCAGAAAGCTCAGCTTCAGCGTAAAGGAAAACGCAGACTTCTATGCTGACGGTATAAAGATAAAGTCAACAGGTTCGAGCTTCTGGTTCTGCTTCGGTGACAAGTCTCACCTTATAAAGACAAGAATGCCGGGAGCATTCAATGTGTCGAATATCACTGCTGCAATTGCTGCCTGCCTTGAAGCAGGTCTCAGCATCGACAATATAATCCCTGCTGTTGAGGAGTACAACGGCGTAAAGGGACGCTGTGAGGTGATACCTACAGGTCGTGACTTCACTGTAATTTGCGACTATGCACATACTCCCGATGCAGTCGAGAATATCCTCAGAAGCGTTAAGGAGTATACCGAAAATGACCTTATCTGTCTTTTCGGCTGCGGAGGAAACCGCGATGCGGCAAAGCGCCCGAAAATGGCAAGAGCTGCGGCAAAATACGCCGACAAGCTCATAATCACATCGGATAATCCGCGTAATGAAGACCCCGAGGCAATCATCGGCGATATCCTCGCAGGACTTGAAAATATGCCTGTGAATTACGATGTTGTAGTTGACAGACGTGAAGCTATATATCATGCCTTGAAAATTGCAGAAAAAGGTGATATAATAGTTCTTGCCGGCAAGGGACATGAGGATTATCAGATACTTGCAGGCATGGAGCATATCCACTTTGACGAGCGCGAAGTGGTTGCAGACGGGCTTAAACTGCTCGATCAATAAAAAACTGGAGTTGTTATAATAAAATGTCTTTCTGGGTAATTAATCTTGTCACAGCATTACTTTCATTTGTTATTGCAGGTGTTTCGGGTGTATTCCTTGTGCCTTTCCTGCATAAGATAAAGTTTGGACAGCCGATAAAGACTGTTGACGGACCTAAGTGGCACGCGAAAAAGCAGGGAACACCAACAATGGGCGGTTTCATGTTCATCATATCAACAGTGATAACTGCTATAGCAAGCTACTGGATATACAGGTGGAAAACAGGCATAGATACCACCGACAAGGAAAGCTTTCACGCTTTCTATCTGCTGCTAAGCTGTATACTTTTCTCGGCAGCTTTCGGAATTATCGGCTTTATTGACGACTACACAAAAGTAGCCAGAAAGAATAATGACGGACTTACCCCATGGCAGAAGATAGCTCTTCAGCTTGTATTTTCGGTAGGTTTTCTTGCAGCGATCCATTTCTTCGGTGACGGCAGCACCTGCATAGACCTCGGCTTCTGGAGAACTCCGTCTCTTGGCATATTCTATTATATACTCATGATTCCTGTGATAATCTATCTCACTAATGCGGTAAACCTCACAGACGGCGTTGACGGACTCTGCGGCTCTGTGACATTTGTGGCTATGCTCATATTCACAGTATGCTGCACTATTGCAAAGCAGGATGAGATGACCTGCTTCACAATGGCTCTTGCAGGCGGCTGTCTCGGATTTTTGCTCTGGAACTTAAATCCTGCAAAGTGCTTTATGGGAGATACAGGCTCTATGTTCCTGGGCGCAGCTGTAACAGGTGTGGGACTTATCCTGCACAAGCATCTGCTTCTTCTTCTCGTTGCACTTGTATATATTCTTGAAGCGCTTTCAGTAATGATACAGGTGTCATACTTCAAGTATACAAAGAAGAAGTACGGTGAGGGCAAGCGTATCTTTAAAATGACACCTATCCACCATCACTTTGAGATGAGCGGCTTCAGCGAGTATAAGATAGTTATCACTTTTTCGCTCTTCGGCATTATTTTCGGAGTATTGGGCATAATTACATTGCTGGTATTTGATTAACAGCGTATTCCGTCAGACCATAAGGAGGAAAAATGGCATCAAGCAATACGGCAAATAAAAAGCACATTTCGCTTCCGAAGACCTTTTCGGGAGGAAGAAGAGGAGACCTGAGCCTTTCGTTCTTTGCATACGTTATGATACTGCTTGTTGTCGGTATCGTAATGATGTCCTCAGCAAGCTATGCGTGGGCATACAGCGAGCACGGCGGTGATGGTCTTTACTATGCAAAAAATCAGGCGAAGAATGCTATAGTTGGCTTCATCGCAATGATCTTCTTCATGAAGATGGATTACCACAACTTTAAGAATTTAAAGCTTCCTGTGCTGAAGAAATTCAATATTGCAGGACTTTTATATGCTTTAGGCATCGTTCTTCTCATAGCCGTACTTCTCTTCGGTAACACCGAGGGCGGTTCAATGGGTGCTAAGAGATGGATAGATATCGGTCCTATCAACCTTCAGCCTTCTGAGGTGGCAAAGCTTTCGCTTATCATATTCTTTGCCTACAGTATGGAGCGTGACGGCAGCAAAATGAATACTTTCAAGACAGGTGTAGTAAAATACGCCTGTATTCTTGGTGTGTACGTACTGCTTATCGCTCTTGAAAAGCATATCTCAGGTATCATACTTATAAGCACTATCGCTGTTGCGATGATCCTCTGCGGCGGCGTAAACAAAAAGCACTTCATCGCACTCGGTGCAGGAGTTCTTGGTCTTGCTATCGCATATATCTCGTGGCAGGCGCAAGTGCCTGACAGCTACGTAAACGTCAGACTAAGAGCGTGGAAAGACCCATTTGCCGATAAGCTTGGCGATACATGGCAGAATGCAAACTCTATAATCGCTATCGGTTCAGGCGGACTTTTCGGACTTGGCCTCGGAAACTCCCGACAGAAATATCTCTATCTCCCTGAGACAAAGAACGACTTCGTATTTCCTATCGTATGCGAGGAGCTTGGCTTTGTGGGAGCACTTGCAATAATCATTGTATTCTTCCTTCTTATTATAGAGGGCTTTTCAATAGCTGTACGCTGCAAGGACAGATTTGGTATGCTCATAGCTGTCGGCATAACTACACAGATAGGTATTCAGACAGTCCTCAACCTTGCGGTTGTAAGCAATCTTATCCCTAACACAGGTATCAGCCTGCCATTCTTCAGCTATGGCGGTACTGCGCTTATAATGCAGCTGGCGGAAATGGGAATAATGCTGAATATATCACAGCACAGGTACTATCCCGATGAAAAACCAAAGCCTAAAAAGAAAAAGAAGAAAAAAGAAACAATCGAAGAAAATGTTGAGCTAAAAGGAGCATGAACATGAGAGTACTCATTGCCTGCGGAGGTACAGGCGGTCACATAAATCCCGGACTTGCAATAGCCGATATCATCAAAAAGAAGTATCCCGATGCTGAATTTCTTTTTGCAGGAACTCCAAAGGGGATGGAATCAAAGCTTGTGCCAAAGGCAGGATATAAGCTTGAGACTATCAAGGTTGCAGGCTTTCAGAGAAAGATTTCGCTTGAGAATATCGGAAGAAATGCAAAGGCAGTCGCTTACCTTATGACTTCGGGAAGAAGAGCAAAGCAGATAATCGAAGGCTTCAAGCCTGATATTGCAATAGGTACAGGCGGCTATTCAGCAGGACCTGTTATAAGAAAAGCTGCTAAAATGGGTAT
>SFFP01000117.1 GCA_004556875.1 Ruminococcus flavefaciens | reverse complement strand
AATGTCCTTTTTTATCATTTAGATAATTTTTTGATTTTTAATAAAGATAAACGAAAAAAATTATTACAGGAAATAAAATGTATTTCTTGCAAAAGTCATGATGATGTTGAAAAATCACTTTATAAAACCTTGACAGATAAATATTATGAGCTATTGCCATATGAATTAGGTGATAAAGTAGAACACGATTTATTCGGCACTGGCATAATTTATTTCATCAAAGAGATAGATGGGGTCAATGTAGTTAGCGTCAAGTTTAACCAATTTGGAAATAAAAAGATTTTAGAATCATATGACAAAATGCATAGAATTAAAAAAAATAAACGGAGGATTCCTAATGATACATAAGTATAAGCTTAACGGCTTGAATATAGTTCTCGATGTTAACAGCGGCGGCGTTCACCTTGTGGACGAGCTGACATACGATCTCCTTGATAATGTTGAGCCGCCTTTTGACGCTGAATGTCCGCAGAAAGTTGTGGACAAGCTCTCTAAATCCTATGATGAACAGGATATCCGCGACTGCTATGATGAGATCGTGGAGCTCTATAATGACAAGATACTCTTTTCTGAGGACGATTATGAGAAGTATGCTCAGTATTCCGTTGCTTCTCCTGTAAAGGCTATGTGCCTTAATATCGCACACGACTGCCAGCTCAGATGCAAATACTGCTTTGCTTCTACAGGTGATTTCGGCAAGGGCAGAAAACTCATGTCCTTTGAGACAGGCAAGCACGCTATCGACTTCCTTCTCGAAAATTCAGGCAACCGTCCTAACCTTGAGCTTGACTTCTTCGGCGGCGAACCCCTTATGAACTTCGGTGTCGTAAAACAGGTCGTTGAATACGCAAGAAGCCGCGAAAAGGAATACAACAAGAAGTTCCGCTTTACTATCACCACAAACGGACTCCTTCTTGACGACGAAAAAATAGAATTCATCAACCGCGAGATGTCAAACGTTGTCCTCTCTATCGACGGACGCAAGGAAGTAAACGATTATTTCCGCGTACTGCCTAACGGTCAGGGCTGCTATGACATTATCCTGCCTAAGTACAAGAAGCTTGTGGAGGGCAGAGGCGATAAGGAATATTACGTTAGAGGCACTTTCACAAACAAGAACCTTGACTTTTCAAAAGACGTTTTTGCTCTTAATGAAGCAGGCTTTGACCAGATATCCGTTGAGCCTGTTGTGGGCGACGATGATATCTATGCTCTTACAGAAAAGGATCTCCCTGCTGTATTTGCCGAGTACGAAAAGCTTGCACTGAAGCTCCTCGAAAACGAAAAGAATGGCAAAAAGTTCAATTTCTTCCACTTCATGCTCGATCTCGATCAGGGTCCATGCGCTATCAAGCGCCTGAGAGGCTGCGGCTGCGGTAACGATTATGTAGCTATCACCCCTGACGGTGATATCTTCCCATGTCATCAGTTCGTAGGTATTGACGAATACAAGATGGGCAATATCGACGAGGGTACTTTCGATCAGGAAATGAAAGCTGATTTTGCTAAGGCTCATGTTTATTCAAAGCCTGAATGCCGCGAATGCTGGGCTAAGTTCTATTGCAGCGGCGGCTGCAACGCAAATAATTACCAGTATATGGGCGATATCAGAAAAGCTCACAAGATATCATGTCAGCTCGAAAAGAAGCGTCTTGAGTGCGCTATCATGATGAAGGCAATAAAAATGGCTGATACGGCTGAGTGATAAGTTTTTAGTGAATAGTGATAAGCAGGGGCGGATAATATCCGCCCTTACACATTGTATCATTGTCTCTCAACGCCGCCCCAACAATGTGTTATTTATCATTTCATCTTGATTATCGGGCTGATATGAGCATCAGCCCCTACAGGGTGGACGATATTTGCCGCGCACGTTGATTTATCCTGCATTATATGCTATAATAACATTATAAAAACAATGGGGGTGGAGCTATGAAAATTAACCGTATACAGCTGAATTGCAGACGCGATACCGCTTTCGGCGGCGAACTCGGCGCTGACCCTGTCCTGCTGTTTTTCAGAACTCCTGTAATGTATATGTACAGCGGCAATGCTATCCAGACCTCAGGCTGCTGCGCCGCACTCCTCACAAGCGGCTATAAATCCACTTTCCGACCAGTCAAGGGCAAGTCCATGCGCTTTGACATAGTCAGCTTCAAGACCTCTGCCGCTGACCGACAGTACATTGCTTCTATGAATCTGCCTCAGGACACTCCTGTTGAGCTTGACGACAATTTCGCCATTGCAGGCACTCTCAGAGCCATGCAGTCTCAGTCTGTACACCGCGGAAAGCATTACAGCGAATTTATGGAGCTTTCAATGCGCCTTATCTTCATAGCTATGAGCGATGCCGCAAACGCCACAGAACCGTCCCCCGAAGAGGAAATACCACGCTATTCCGAGCTTAATAAAATACGCGAGAAGATTTACAGCGACCCCATGAGCATTTGGACTGTTGACGAGATATGCGATGATATGCAGATAAGCCGCTCTTACTTCCATAGACTGTATATGTCCGCTTTCGGAGTAACATTCCGTCAGGATGTTATCGAAAGCCGCCTTATCAAAGCCGCTGAGCTTCTGAAAAACACAACCATGTCTGTTGCTGCTATATCAGAAATATGCGGCTACGACAGCGAGTCATACTTCATGCGGCAGTTCAAAAAACATAAGGGCTGTACTCCATCTGAGTATCGAAGACGGTCGGATACCCCCGAAGAATAGTGGAACTTTGTGGAATTTGTATATCACTTAGTGCATTATGTTCAAATTTATATAGCTTATTAGTGCAAAAAATAAAAAAAACTCTTTACAAGTACAAATAATTGTGATATAATACTGAGTATGAGCAATTTTTGATGTAAGATTATTTTGGGGAAGCAATTTTTGGAGAATACCGCATATTAGTGCGGTCCATAGCAAGGCAGTCTGCACTTCACCCTCACCAAGCAGTGCGGCTGTCGTATTATAACCGAATATTCTTTAAGGAGCGATTTCGTTTTATGACTAACGGAGATAAGCGAAGAAACCGCAAAAGAGAGAAAGAATCTAAACGCTATAAAGTAAGATACGACAGACTCGTTGCGGTAGTCCTTGTTCTTGTTGTTCTTGTTGTTGTGATAACATCATGCTGTAAGAGCTGCTCTGACAAGGAAAAGAAACCAAACTCCGCAGCAACTACCCAGGCAACCAATACAGATAATACTCAACAGTCTTCCATTGTGGATAACCTCGAATCCAGCAATGAGACAAGTTCTATAATCTCAGGCACTCCTGACGGACAAAAGCCGTCTGAGTCGCAGTATACAACAGAAGTTCATAACGCTGCGGACGTAAACAGAGGAAACCTCGTTCTCGTAAACGCAGACCATGAATATAAATTCCCTGAGGACGATATCGAGCTTGCTGTCCTCTATGACGTTATAGACGGCGTAAGCTTCCATGTAGGCGATATGGTCACAAAGCTCGATTCTGAGACTCTTGACCAGCTCATCGCTATGATGAACGCTTTCTATGAGGCTGAAAACAATTCTGATATCTACATAATCGGCGGATATCGCACAAAGGAAGAGCAGGAAGAGAAATACTACACAGGCAATTCTCAGTTCCAGGGAGGCTATTCCGACTATCATACAGGCAGAAGCTTTGATATGGCTATAGTTCCCAAAGACTCTACATCAGGCTATTATTCGCCTACAGGCGTTTACAGCTGGATATATGAGAACGCCGCTGATTACGGTTTTATAGTACGTTTCCCTGAGGGCAAGGAAGGCTCTACAGGCGAGCGTACAAGAGACTATACATACAGATATGTGGGCACACCTCACGCTGTATATATGAAGCAAAACAATTACTCACTTGAAGAGTATATCAACGAGCTTAAATCACATACTAACGAGAGTCCTGTCGAGGTGACTGTCGGAAATAAGCTTTATCAGATATACTATGCTCCTGCTAATCCTACAGGAGATACAGAAGTTCCCGTTCCGTCAAACAAGACGTACACAGTTTCGGGAAATAACGTTGACGGATTTATTGTAACTGTCAGCATGAATTAAAGCAGAAAGTCCCCCGACTCTGGGGGACTATTTTGGTTGTCAGAGCTGTTCCTTTACGGTAAGCTTTCGGATACCAAATTCAAAGAAAGATTGGAGAAAAATGTGGATAAAAGAAAGATATTGAGCTTTTCTGCCTGCGGCGCATTATGTCTCGCCATGCTCACAGGCTGCGGAGGCAGTAGTGATAAGAGAGGCGACGGCTCGGGACATATGTACAGTGCCGCTCTTGCAGGCAACCCCAAAAGCCTTGACCCTCAGTACGCTACCGACCCATCATCTTCAACAGTAATAAAAAATCTCTACAGCGGTCTTGTCATGAAGGACAAAAATGGCGGTATATCCTGCTGTAATGCTAAGGATTACAGCGTTTCCGATGACGGCTGTGTCTATACATTCCACCTGCGTGAAGACAATTACTGGTTCTTTGACAAGAATGATGATGATATCATTGACGATGACGAATACTTCCCTGTTACCGCCCATGATTACGTTTTCGCGCTCCAGCGCATACTCGACCCGAAAATGCATTCACCCTATGCAGACGACTTCAAATGCCTGAAAGACAGCAAGCTTGCCTCAGACGGTGTTCACACACCTGCCGCTATAGGAGTTACAGCAACAGATGACTATACCCTTGAGATATCACTGGAATATCCATGCGCTGAGTTTCTCAGCCTTCTCGCTTCTCCTGCCGCATATCCATGCAATGAGGAGTTTTTCATATCCACAAAGGGCAGATATGGTCTCGATGACAGGTCAGTTATGTCAAACGGTCCTTTCTATGTGAGACAGTGGTACTACGACCCCTACGGCAACGGTAATATCCTCTATATGCGAAAGAATACCGTCAACGAAAATGAAACATATGACATTTTCCCGACCTTTGTAAGCTTTTCCGTAGAGAAAAGCGAAGCCGCTGTAAGACAATGCTTCAAAGACGACGAAGCCGAATGCTTTTCATCTATGAAGGTAGGCGGATACAATCCAAAGAAGTACAAGATATCAGGCTATAAGGCAATGACCCTCGGACTTGTTTTTAATCCAGAGGATAAGCTGTATTCCAATGCTGACCTGAGAAAAGCTGTCGCTCTCGCCGCAGACAGAAGCGCAATAGAAAAAGACAGCGGAAACGATATCAGCGCCGCTTACGGCATAATCCCTCCTGCTGTTGATATTGTGGGCAGAAGCTACCGCGAGCTTGCATCAGATAAGCAGTTTGACTGCTACAACGTACAGGCGGCTGTAGATGCACTTGCAAAGGCAAAGGAAGACCTTAAAATAAAATCCGTTGAAAGCGTAAAGATAATCGTTGACTCAAGCACCATAGATTCAAGATATCTCCACGTACTCTCTCAGCGCTGGCAGGACAGCCTCGGTATCTATATCGGTATAGAAGACCTTACCTCAGCAGAATTCAACGACAGAATTGCAAGCGGAAATTACAGCATTGCTCTTTATCCGCTGAAGGCTGACTTCAACAGCGGACTGGCTGTACTTGATAAATTCACGGATACAGACTGCCTCAAAAAAGCCGCAGGCGATGCCGTAAACACTGACCTCGTACTAAAAAGCAGTTCCGTTACCGAGCTTGTGAACAACTATGCCGCTTCCGAAAAGGCTATACTGGATAAATACGGCTTCGTGCCGCTGTTCTATAAAAGCTCATACCTCGTCGCAAAGGACGATAACGAGGATATCCTATACGACCCATTCTCTGGAGCTATAGACTACAGGATAGCAAAAAATTACAGCTGATACAAAAAAAAGACCCGAAGAATAACTTCGGGTCTTTTTTATTATGCGGTTTTCTGAGAGATAAGAAGCTTTCTGAGCTCTACCTCATCGTGGATATCGACCTCTCCGTCGCCGTTGAAGTCGAACTGTACAGCCGCCTCCTCTGAGCTGAAAGGCTCAATTCCGAGAAGCATTCTGCGGAGTCTTACAAGCTGTGCCACCTTGTATACCTTTGCAGGCTTAGTGCCGTCAGGCTCTGTACCGCCGATAAGCTTTCCGTCAGCGTATACACATACATTTTCACAGCGCTTTGCAAATTCAACGCCGCTTACGATGTTATCATAATCCTCGCCCTCTTCGGTAAGGTCTATCATGCCCTTTTTGCTGCCTTTGTCAATAAAAAACTGAGCCACCTCGCTAATAAAAAAGTGAGCCAGTTTTGATAAAAAAATAATGAGCCACTAATCATTATTCATGGTTGA
>SFFP01000116.1 GCA_004556875.1 Ruminococcus flavefaciens | reverse complement strand
ATCGGTGTCCTTAGAAATATGTTCGGCTTTTCCGAATTATCGGAGCTTCACCGCAAGGTTTTATGCATGATGCACGTCGCAGTAGAAGCTCCCATACGAAAAGATGCAGCCATAGCCATGTTTGGACTAAAAAGCGTTCAGCCTATAGACGATCTGATCGATGCAGGCTTTGTATCAGAGACTTCAACCGGCAGGGTAAAGATGCGCCATTTCATATTGAATATTGTTTTCAGCGCCCTGAAACCTGACAAGAATACCTGCCGTGAGCTGATAGACCGCATCAGACTTATCGGCAATGATGAAAGTATCCAATACGACTTCGGCGATGTAAGAAATATCATAGCCGAGTTTGCGTTTTTCCCCATAGTAAAGCCTGCCTCCGCAGCGGTTGATCTTGCCTATGACTGTTTCAAATTCTTTTGGCGGATGCATGATGTTGACCGTATGGAAGAACTGAATGAAAGAACCTTTGCCCTGCGTGGACTAAGTGAGCCGAGACAGCTTGCGATACAAGAAATAGAGGAAGCTGCTATTGAAGCCGAAAAGAGAAATTATGTCAAGGCGTTAGATATTCAGAAAAGCGCTCTTGAAAATATCATGGCACTTGATGACGAATATCTGAAAGCAGAAGCTGTAAGCAGCTATGCCTATTACCTTGAATATTCGGAAACGGCTGATTCCACCGAAGAATTGTATGAAGCCTACCAAAGAGGTATAGAACTGTTTGAAGGTCTTGACCTTGATAACGGCGGAAAAGTGGAACAATGCCGTGTCATCACCCGTTACGCTCACTTGCTTCTCATGACCTGTAAAACAGATGAAGCACTTGCGTGGGCTGACAGAGTCGTTAATACACTTGCAAATCTCAGACCAAGAACTGTACCCAGATATGAGTCTTATGCCGATGCACTATATGTCGGAGGGCTGTGTCATTTGCTTAAAAATGATGATAAACTCGCAAAATTTGAACTGGACAAGGCTTTCCACATATATTTAATGGATCACAAAAGAGAATCCGATTTCATTGAAGACAAGCTCGAATGGGTATTCAATTTCGCCTTAGATGTGGACTCTGATATCATGAGGACGGAGCCGCTGAAATACCTGTTTGAAGTTGAAGATGATTATGATGATGACCTTAATGATGATGATGATGATGATGATCTGATCGCTGATGATGAAGAATTTTCCCTTGATCCCGATGCCTTTACAGAAGATGATGAAGAAGATGAGGACACCGATGAATCCGACTCATCAGATAAAATCAAATAACCTCAGCAGTACATCTATCACCACAGCAACAGGTGCGGCATAGTACAGAAGATCGCCAATCGTTCTGACGGTGCAGAAACGCTTCACCGACTTGCTGATCTGAATTGATGCTTTTTCGGCGGCTTCGGTCGCAGATTTTACTTTGCCTGCACAGGCGGTAATATCCTTCTCCATTTGATCGCTGTTTGCCTGCACATACTGCATCAACTCGTTGATGGCTTCTTTCTCCTGCGCCTTGACCTGATGATAGATGCTGTAAACACTGTCAGCGACCTCTGTCCTGACGCTTTTTGCGTACTGCTCTTGCAGGCTCAGGTTCTGCATCTGATGTTCGAACAACCTATGTATTTCGCTGTTTATAGCTGTCGAATAGTTCTTCAAAAGTTGGCACATTTTTAGCGTTGCCGTCACCAGAAGGAGAACCCTCTCGTCCCTCTGAGCGTCCACCGAGGATACTCCGATCTCCTCCGCCATTTCCCGAACTCTCGTTTCGATAGCGTCCAGTTCCGGCAAAGGTGCCGTCTGTTTCTTGGTTTCCATTGGTCGTACCTCCTGTCTCTGTGCCTTGCGTGACTGCTCGTACTCCCTGCGGATACGCTCCGCTTCTTTTTTCATCTTCTCCCGTGTGAAGTAGAATGTCTTTTCGCCCTGCGGTTTCTGCTCCGACATCGGTGATAACGGTTCTTGCTGTGAGGGTTTCGGCTCTGTCGGCTTCACGTCCTCGCAAAATCTTTCCAAGCTCATAGTTGATTCCTTTCACTGTGTACTTATCACCCAGCTTACTGCCCCTGACCGAGACAAGTTTACCGCTTTTGTCGGTATAGTTCGGGTGACGGTAGGATATGGTGTTGCCCTTGACACGGCATTCCACATGATAATGCTTCATCAGGGCAGCTACTACATCTTCTAAGGTTTTGTTGTTCGGGTCTGCACATTCGATACGAATGACCTCCCGAAGTTCATCTTTGAATGTTTCCTTGCCTTTGGCTTTCATCTGCTTTTCGGCAAATGTCTCCTTGTCACGTTCGGGCGAATCGTTATAATAATCCCTGCGAACGGAGTTGGTAAGACTTCGCTTCATGCACTGTTCCCCGAAAAACTCGCACATGGTCTGCAAGTCCTTCTGACTGCGGCGGTATGCCTTGCCTGTCTCGATGTGGCAGTTGCCCACAAGAAAATGGACGTGCTTGTGCGGTTTGTCGGTATGGACTGCGAACATGACCTGATAGCCGTCAAAAAACTTCTCGGCGAACTCCTTTGCGATATTGAAAACCTCCTCATAAGTCAGCTTATCATTATCATCGGGTGAGAACGACAGCGACATCTTGAATGCAAGGTTCGTCCGCTTGTTATCACGCTTGCCGAACAACTTTCGTGTGGTGAGTATGTCGCAGGAATAAATGTTGCGGTCGCAGTTCATCTCCCAACACAAATGCGGTGCAGTTTTTATGACACCTGCCTGCTGCTGTTCGGGCAGCTCGCCCAGCATATACCGTGAAGCGCGGTCAAGCTGTATCTGAGATTTGCAGGGCTTGTAATCCACGTTGACATTCCCGAACATTATTTCACCTTAAATTTCGGATCATCCAGAAATGCAAGTATCCGCTTCATGACAGCTTCATTGGTAATTCGGATAGCCCCGATCTCGGCTCTTACCTTGCTGTCCTGTCCGATGTTGGAGTAGTAGGCAAGCTGATTGAGGTTCGTGCCGATCTTGCGAATCTCGTGTATAAGCGGTGCAATGTCATCTGCCACGGTGTAAATGCGGACTTCGCTGTTACGGATAGCCTGCATCAGATAATCGGTCTTGCTCAGACCACTTGCTTCATGCTTGGTATTCCAAAGCTGAAACTCCTCGTCAGTCAGTTTCAAACTGATCGAGTGATAGCGCCTTCGATTTGGCATAGTCGCTCCTTTCTGCCGCTGTTGGCGGCCGTGCCATCCGTAGGTGGCACCAGGGGAAGGTCTCGGAGGGGGAAAGTCTCTGAGCAGGGAGACCGATGTGTCACTACATCGGTGCTACCTGCCCGGCGCAACCAGACGAGTCACGGTCTTGTTATTAGAAGACATCACGGCGATAAGCCGTTTTTTCATAAGCAATTCGCTCCGCCGATTGCGTTCAAGTCTGCAAATTCCTTTCTGATATTTGCAGGCTTTCTTTTTCGCATAAAATGCTATCGGGTATTTTTGCGTTATATCTCCGATTATTCCCATGTTATTGATTAGTTACTGTTGCTGTAATACTCCGCTATATGAACAGTGGCAAAGCTGTTTCAAGCAGTATCAGCCGCCGATAAAATCGAAATCAATACCCGAATAATCGTCATTTTCGCTGTTGTCAGCGTTCTCAAAGCCCTCTGTGGCGCTCGGATTGCCGCTCACGGCATATCCTCTGCCGTACATTGTCCCCATGGGAACAGCTCGAATCTCATTGAACTGTACAGGGTAACTGCTGTTCAGCCTCAGCATCAGGCTTGCGAGAAACTTCGGCATTTCGGCA
Organism: Ruminococcus flavefaciens; assembly: GCA_004556875.1. Lineage (GTDB taxonomy): Bacteria > Bacillota > Clostridia > Oscillospirales > Ruminococcaceae > Ruminococcus > Ruminococcus flavefaciens_S. Next base: position 2,504 of record SFFP01000116.1, on the reverse strand, counting down.
ATAAAAGCCTTGCCCACTTCCGAAACGATCTGCTCCACGAAACGCTCCTCACGCTGTCTGGTCTCGAAATAGGGATCATCGGCAAGTTTCCCCATACGGTCAAAGTAGTCATTGACCGCTGTGATCGCCGCCACATTGGTGGACTTGATCTTGTCCTTGTCATAGTTATGGAGATAGTCCCAGGCTTTGGCGTGTTCGGGATTATCCATATTAAAGCGGAAGCAGGTAGTCAGAACCTTGCTCATATCACTTGCCCTCCTTCCTGAGTTGTGCCGTGGCAAAAAACTCATAGCCTTTAGCAGAAGCACAAATGTCCCCGATGATAGTAACCCTATTCTTATCATAGCTCCCGAAATTCTCTATCAGCTTTCCGCCACCGCCAGTGATGTAAAGGCGCATCATCTTGGGGTCATACTCATACTTGCGTAGCAGAGCGAAAATATCCTCGGCGTACTCAGCAATCGCCTGACGGAGTACCTCAGCATATTCGCAGTCAATGTCTGCCTTGCCGTAACGGATCATCGACTGGATAATGGTCTCGTCTACGGTCACACCGAGTTTGTTCATCATTGCGTTGGACGCTGCCTTGACGCACTGGTTCACACCCATTTTCTCAGTGTAAGTCTTGGTGTTGATTACACGTTTGTTGCTCACGAAAATGATGTTGACCGTTCCGTTGCCGATATCAGCGATCATGCTCAGACCTGTCATCTCGTTCAGCTTTTCCACCACGGCGGCATAGCCCTGCGGATACACATAGCACCCGATGATGCGGACGGAGTAGAGTTTGTCCTCATACTTGAAGTCCACGCTCTCCCTCTGGAGCATATACTGCCGGAAGCTCTCACGCTGCCTGCCCACCCATGTGATCGGCAGTCCCACGGCAAGATAGACCTTAGCCGATGTGATGCCCTCACGGTTCAGTTCACGAGCAATGCCCATAAGCGTAAACAGGTAGTTGTCCTCGTCCTGCCACTTATTGGCAAGATATTCCTTGTGTCCCTCACCGATCTGATAGTAGCTCCCCTCAAAGAAAAGGGTGTTCTTTGTAAAGGTCGGTGCGGCATCGAGCTTGGTGATGCCTGTGGGTGTGACCGTGTTGGCGGTCTTGATATTCCCGTAGCCGTGGTCGATGCCCACGATCAGGAAGTCATTGTAGTGTTTCAATATCTGTACCTCCGAAATATTTGTATTCAGCTTTCGGGATAGCGGTGTGCTGTCCTTCTGCTGTGATTTCAGTTTAGCACAGATCGACTCCCAGTGGGTTGACAAGAAACTGACAAGAACCTGACAAAATAGGGTTGTCAATTCTGTCAATTTTGTCAGTAATCTGTGATTAGGTCTATTCGCTTATCATATTATACACACAGGAACAGTATGCTATTGGTGCAACAGAAAAAAATGAGATACAGATTTTCTCTGTATCTCATAGTTAATGTGATAATAATTATTGTTCTTTAGCTTGCATTTACAAATTCGGCATTGATCTTGGCGTTTGTATACACAAGAGTGTCATATGCATAGGATTTTTCGGCAAATAAATCATCGCCTGTATAAAGCTGTGCATTTAATGTTATCTTATAGTTTGAAAACAGATATCCGTTTATCTTTTTTAATTCATCTCCTGTTTTTACATCAAACATCAAGACCGCAGTAAACATTTTCATATCCGGATAATAATCAAGCTCGACTGTTTTATCGCCGAATTCAGCTGTCCAGTTGCCGTTGTTATCTTTTGTAAACGTAAGTGTGTTATTATTACCTGATGTAAACTCACCAATTTCTGTACTTCCCGAATCATCGAGCAGCATTACATTATTCAAGTAATAATTCAAATCGACCGATTTATAAACACCGTTTACATTCGTTTCCGAATCTTGTTTTTGTTCAAGGCCAATACTGAAAACGACTTTGTTGGCAGCATTGATATTAGGATAACGTGACAGATCAAATCTAATGTCCGCTTGAATCGTCTCAGCATCTACATTCTCTTCAAGGTATTTTTCATTGATGCCGAGCGTGCTTGTATTACCGCTTTGCAGACCATACTTATCATACTGGTCAAGCTGACTTACCGCTTCAATATCAAGTGCTGCTTCCTGTGTCAATGACATATAATAACCGATTGATTCATTTGTGACCGAATTACCCTTAGAACTGTAAGCAACCTTTGAATTGTCATTATATGCAAGATTGGAAGATACAGAAATATGTATACAGCTATTGTCGTCATTTGTTGACCGTGACGGAAATTCCTTTGCGATTACGTCATCATCTGCTTTAAACTCAATTCTGTAAGTTTCCTGAACCGTGACCGATCCATTCGAGTTGATCTCAGACACACTGACTTCTTTAACCGGTGAAGCAATAAACGGTGCATTATCATTGACCCATAACAAACTGTCGTCTGAGAAGGTCACACTCGGCTCACCATTGATCTGCTGTGCCGAAGAAGGGCGACCGTTTGTACCGATCCTATTCAATCTTAAAACAAAGCCCTGATA
>SFFP01000115.1 GCA_004556875.1 Ruminococcus flavefaciens | reverse complement strand
GAAACAAGTACGATCATTGTATTTCCGTACCATGTCCAGAACTGGATGAAGGCAATGATAAGCCTTGCAGCCCAGCGGCTGTTTGTGAAATAGAATGCAGAATCTCTGAGGCCTGTGCTGACAAGTATGTCGTTTACAGGGCCAACAGGATAGCTGAAAATAGCTTTGAACAGGATCGCAACTGTTGCAGCTGTAATGATGTTCGGCATATAGAAAACTACTTTAAAGAAACCTTTTCCCTTGATCTCATTGCTGTGCGAGGTGAACCAGGCTGTCAGCAGAAGCGCGATAGTGATCTGAGGAATGAAGTTCATTACCCAGATAAGAACCGTATTTTGCAGAGATTTTTTAAAGGATTCATTCTCTATTACATCTCTAAAGTTCTGAAAAATGTCACTTGTCAAATAATGATAATTGTCACTGTTCAGACCTTTACAATCTGTAAAACCGAGGGTAGCTGTATATACTGTAGGATACAGCGTAAAAATCAAAAATGCAACAACAAAAGGAATACTGAATAAATATCCGTATTTTGAATAACTAATACCCTTGAGCTTAGTTTTCAAAGCCGTAAACCTCCTTTTTATTTAGGAGCAGTACCGCATTGCGCGGTACTGCTTCTCTTTAGGGATTAATTAGTCAACTTTAATGTCGAGGTTATCGCCAACAGCCTGCTTGAAGTCCTTGATAGCAGCTTCTCTGGACTTAGCACCGCTTGTGTACTGACGAACCTGATCACGCCACTGGCTGTTGATTGTTTCGTCAAACTGTGTAAGGTTATCGCCCTTAGCAAACTCGTTAGCCTTTGTGAATACGTCGAACATATTCTGTCCGCCGAGGATATCAACTGATCCGTCAGACTTCTCCATAACAACGTTAGAAGCTACGCAGTCCTTAGTACCGCCTTCGCCGTTGAGTGTGCCGTTAGCCCACATATACTGGAGACCCTGCTCAGAAGTATCGAGTGTGATCCATCTGATGATCTCACCAACAGCTTCCTTGTTCTTGGAATCCTTGTTAGCGAGGAGCCATGTACCGCCCCAGAAGAAACCAACTGGTGACTGGCATACTGCCCAGTCGCCGAATGTGCCTTCGCCAACCTTAGTACCGCCGCAGTTGTCCTTGAGTGAGTAGTTGATGAGCCAAGCAGGTCCGAAGAAACCGAGAACAGGCTTCTCACCCTCGCCCTTCATATCAGCAAACCAGCCATCCTGCCAGTCCTGAGTATCGTTGTGGTATCCGTTGTCCTTGAGCTTCTTGGAGAGATCGAGGAATGCTTCACGCTTAGGATCAATGTAGAGAGTATTGTTCTCGTCGATCCAGCCCTTGTCAGAGCTGTTCTCAACTGCGTGCCAGAGGTCACCGTCACCGGAGATGATAGCGATCTTCTTCTTCTTGAGATCCTCAGCGCACTTGAAGAACTGATCCCAGTTGCCTGAGCCGGCACCGATCTGCTTCTCAACCTCAGCCGGATCGTCTGTACCGAATGCAGCCTCAGCAACTGAACGTCTGTAGATGAATGCACCGCCTGTAGCCTGATATCCGAGACCAACTACCTTACCGTCAGGGTTAGTACCGATATCTACTGAATACTGAGCGATCTGAGCGTCAGCGATCTCCTTGTCAACGTCGATGCCGAGCTCTTCGTATGGGCAAGCAAAACTTGCAGCATCGCCCTTTGTGTACTTAAGAACGAATGCAGCTTCTGCACAGTAGAAATCTGGTGCGTCTGCTCCGCCGCCCTTGAGCGCCTGGTCAAGAGCAGGCTGATATTGGCCTTCAGTTGTAGGAACTTCTGTTACCTTAACTTCGTACTTTGCTGCAAAGTCTGGGTGTAATTCCATGAACTTATCAACCATTCCGGGAACTTCCTTTGTGAATGTCATAAGCTTGAGGACTGTTTTTCCATCCTTTGTTGCAGGAGTTGAGCTGCTTGATTCTTCCTTCTTACCGCAAGCTGTCATAGCTGTTGTTGCGAGAAGAGCGAATGCTGAGATGACCGATAATGCTTTTTTCATTTTTCTTGACCTCCAAATAAGAAAATTTTAATATTGTTCAGCCTTACAGACTGAAAAGAACGTTATTAACGATAGACTCAAGCATTTCCTGTCTGCCGCTTGAGAGTGAATCTGTTACCTCTCCCTTTTCAAGAGCATACTTTTCAAGTGATGCGAAATCAGCCTTGCCGGCAATGATATCTGCACCGATGCCCTTTGTCCATGAAGAGTATCTGTCTTCAACAAACTTGTCGATACGACCGTCCTCGATGAGCTTGAGAGCTGCTCTGAAACCGAGGGCAAATGCGTCCATACCTGCGATGTAGCTGTAGAAGATATCCTCAGGTGTGAAGCTTCCTCTTCTTGCCTTAGCGTCGAAGTTAAGACCGCCGTTTGTGAAGCCGCCTGCCTTGATTACTTCATACATACACATTGTTGTGTCATAAAGGTTAGTCGGAAACTGGTCTGTATCCCAGCCGAGAAGCGGATCGCCCTGGTTAGCATCGATAGAACCGAATACACCGTTGTCTCTTGATACACGGAGCTCATGCTGGAATGTGTGCTGAGCAAGTGTAGCGTGGTTTGCTTCGATGTTCATCTTGAAGTCCTTATCGAGACCGTATTTTCTGAGGAATCCCAGAACAGTAGCAGTATCGAAATCATACTGATGCTTTGTTGGCTCCTTTGGCTTTGGCTCGATGTAGAAATCGCCATTGAAGCCGATAGAACGTCCGTACTCAACAGCCATCTTCATAAGACGAGCCATGTTGTCGAGCTCAAGACCCATGTTTGTGTTGAGGAGAGTCTCATAACCCTCACGGCCGCCCCAGAATACGTATCCGTTACCGCCGAGCTTTACTGTAGACTCAAGAGCCTTCTTGATCTGTGCAGCTGAGAAAGCAAATACATCAGCAGAAGGTGATGTACCTGCACCGTGCATAAATCTTGGGTGATCGAAGCACTTAGCTGTACCCCAGAGGCACTTCTTGTCGCCCATAACAGACTTCATATAATCTGTAACGATGTCGAGCTGAGCATTTGTTTCCTTGAGACTGCCGTACTCAGGAGAAAGGTCACGGTCGTGGAAGCAGTAGTAATCGATGGAAAGCTTATCCATGATCTCCTTAGCTGCATCTACCTTAGCCTTAGCTCTTGCAGCAGGATCAGCCTGACCCCATGTCTTGTCTGTTGTGCCGCAGCCGAACATATCTGTTCCGTCGCCGCCCATTGTGTGCCACCATGAAAGTGCAAACTTGAGGTGGTCGCGCATCTTCTTGCCATTGATGATCTCATCAGGGTTGTAATACTTGAATGAAAGCGGATCCTTGCTGTCCTTGCCCTTATACTCGATCTTACCGATATTCTTGAAAAATTCCATTTTATCCTCCATTAGAAATTTATTTTCAGAGTTGTGCATTTCTTGCCGTTAAGCTTTTCGCTTAGCTGGTCAGGCTGCGAAGTTCCTGCATAGAGGGTGAACTCGCTGCCTTCCTTTATCCATTCGCCCTTTTCATTGACAGCCATAAAGGCTCTCTCAGGGAGATCGACCTGTACGGTCTTGGTCTCGCCGGGTTCAAGTGCGACTCTCTTAAAGCCGCAGAGGCTATGGTTGGGAACTGCGTTCTCCGAATAACCTTTAATATAAAACTGGACTACGTCTTCTGTAGCGCGGCTGCCTGTATTTGTGATCTTTACAGAAGCAGTACCGTTTGCGAATGACAGCTCCGAACATTCTGTTTCGGAGTAAGTAAGTCCGAAGCCGAAAGGATAAAGTATGTTATCCTTGGCATATCTGTAAGTACGGTTCTTCATGCTGTAGTCTGAGAAATCAGGCAGCTTTGAAGCGTCCTCATAGAATGTAACGGGGAGCTTGCCTGAAGGAGATACCTTGCCAAAAAGTATATTCGCAAGAGCTCTTCCTCCGAGCTGACCGGGATACCATGCGTGAATAAGAGCATCGCAGTCTGCTTCCACATTTATCGCACTGCCTGCGGCAGTAACTATGATGACAGGCTTTCCAACAGCCATTACCGTCTTAACAAGCTTTCTCTGTGACTCAGGAAGTCTGAGATCGTTCTTGTCACCAGAGGAGAATTCATTACCTGTATCTCCCTCTTCACCTTCGATAGTTGCATCGAGACCAACACAGAGAACAACTACATCAGAGTGTTCTGCGATTATTGCAGCCTCAGCAAGTCTGTCATCAGGAAGTGCAAGACCCATACATCTGTCCTTATAAAGGTGACTTCCCTCGGAGTAAATGACTCTTCCGTCATGAGCCTCGCGTATTCCGTTGAGGAATGTTACGTACTCATCAGCCTTGCCGTTGTAGTTTCCTTCAAGTGCAGGAACGCTGTCGGCATTTGGACCGATAACTCCGATAGTCTTGTATTTGCTGCCGTCCAGCGGCAGGATACCATTGTTTTTAAGGAGCACCATCGAGCGCTCTGAACATTTCAGTGAGAACGCCTTATGCTCATCGCAGGATACGATATCATAGTTAAGGTCATCGTATTCTGTAGACTTGTCAAACATACCAAGTCTTATTCTTGTTCTCATCAGCTTGATGCAGGACTTTCTCAGGTCTTCCTCTGTAATGAGTCCTTCATTGAAAGCGATGAGCAGGTGGAGATATGTATTTCCGCAGTTGAGGTTACAGCCTTTTTTAAGTGCTAAAGCTGCTGACTCGGGAGCGGTCTTTGTCACACCGTGATTTGTGTGGAAATCTCTTAATGCCCAGCAGTCTGAAACAAAGTGACCGTCAAATCCCCATTCCTCAAGCTTATTCATAAGGAATGTGTTTGCACAGGCAGGCTCGCCGTTTACACGGTTGTAAGCACCCATGACACTTTCAACCTTAGCTTCCTTGACGAGTGCCTCGAAAGCAGCGGTATAAGTCTCTGTCATGTCCTTCATGTTTGCCTTTGCATCAAACTCATGTCTTGTTGCCTCAGGACCGCTGTGTACTGCAAAATGCTTTGCACAGGCTGCTGTTCTGAGGACTTTTCCGTCGCCCTGAAGTCCCTTTGTGTAAGCAACTCCAAGTCTTGTTGTCAGGAACGGATCTTCACCGTATGTCTCCTGACCTCTGCCCCATCTCGGATCACGGAATATATTTATATTCGGTGACCAGAGTGTGAGTCCTTTATATATGTCACGATCTCCGTGAGCGGAATATTCATTGTACTTTGCTCTTGCTTCAACAGAAGTAATTTCTCCAGCTTTAAGTACAGCTTCATCGTCAAACATTGCCGCAAGACCTATAGCCTGAGGGAACATCGTAGCTGTTCCTGCTCTCGCAACACCGTGCAGGCCTTCGCTCCACCAGTTGTATGCCGGGATTCCAAGTCTTTCCACAGCAGGAGCGTCATACTTGAGCTGTTCTGCCTGTTCCTCTACCGAAAGCTTGTCGGTAAGGTCTTCGGCTCTCTCAAGTGCGGACAATGCTTCATCCCTGTACTTTTCCATAAGCATTCCCCTTTCCAATCAATTAAATTTTACTTACAAACTCCTCTATCACCTTGTCGGTTCCCCAGTCAGTCGAACTGAGTTCCCATTTCTCCGTAATGGAAGCTGTCTCACCGGGCTGATAAGCTTTCAGCTCTCCGAGAAGCTCACATTCAAGGAAGAGGTCATTGGTGTAAGTTTCAAAGTTACAGCAAAAATCAGGATACTCTGTCTTTTCATATTCGTCAAAGCACATTCTGAAGATGCGTCTTCCGTTAATGTACACTATCTGTTTTCCTGTAACATTAAAGCCTGCCTTAAAGGCTTTCTTGATCTTGGGATCCTGTCTCAGCAGAACATATTTATCGCTTAGTGTGAATCTTTCGTCTTTTACATCTGAATAGCTCCACAGCGCCATAGTCCTGTTAGGCAAAAAACCTTTGTCATCTCTGCAAAGAGGGATGATCTCGGTTCCGCCTGCCGCAAGTCCTGTTACAGACCACGGCGCGAACTCCGCAGGCTTATCAGAGCAATTAGTGATCTTATTTTCAATGGTTACTGAATTTTGGTTGTCCATCTTAATGACCATTTCGAACTGCTTGCCAAATTTTGTTTTTGGAGGCGTAAGAGTGAGTGTGCCATTGTCAAAAATTGCTTCGACCTTTGAATTATCAGGGAGATAAGTTTCAGGCATTACCTCAGGAGCACTCCATATTCTGTGTCCTCCGTAAGCGTACCATACGCCGTAGCCGTTGTTTATCTCATAGAAATTTCTGTCAATATCCTCAAAAAGCACATTTTCACCGTCTGAAAAGCCGAAGAATACTATTCTCGGG